>JAZRYU010000125.1:0-6249 GCA_045600885.1 Prevotella sp. | reverse complement strand
TTCATTTCTTCATTGGTGACGATACGATATCATGGTCAAAACCGTGGTTAATACCCATAGATACGCATCGCCCGTTCCGTACAACTCGGTCTTCAAATTGACCCTCGTTCCTCAGGTCAACACGAAGACCTCTTTAGTTTTTTCTTGTTGTGTGATACATTTTGCGGTATTTTATGGTGATTTACCACAAAACTTTTGTACTTTTGCACTATGGAAACGCACTTTTTAATATCATGCATAGCAGCCTTCTCCTTCCTTTCCTCGGCAGGATTAACGCTGATGGTTAGGATAAGATCGCACGAAAACTTGTGGCGAACTCTTAACCGTTGCCGTATTCTTCTTGCATCCGGTTTAGATATAGAATTTGTGGCCCAAAACACAGGATTGTCTGTGGAAGAATTGAAGTCTATTCTGTAATTATTAGTTTTCTTCGGAATGGGACACACGGAGAAAATCTAAACTCTGTCTATAAGGATGGCGAATGTATATTCAAGTATGACGACTTCACTTCTCCTGGCATGGCGGCAACAGCTATAACGACAGTAAAATCGTCAGCTAAGGATGACGACAGAATCTACAACCTCCAAGGTCAGAGACTGACTTCCGCTCCAAGGGAAGGTATCTACATCAAGAACGGCAGAAAGGTTTTGGGCGTTAGGGAATAATTGAATAACTTTGCCGCAAAATGAGAATATTTCATCAACACAAAACGCTCTATGTGAATAAAAAACAAGCAAAACACATAAATTTAATGCAAATTACTTTATTTTAATTCGGAAAGTTTGTATATTTGCAGCGTTTTAGAATCAAAACAATGATCAATTACCTGCAATTTTACAATTCGTTGCACCCATACGGATGCTTTTCGCTACATCAGGCACGACTGCTTTTCCCTGATATCGACCGTTCTAACTTCACACGTTGGTTAAAACAGGGATTGCTGTTGCGCCTACGTCAGGAATGGTATGCATTTCCGGATATGTTGCAGGTGCCAGACTTTGCTCGTTATGTGGCAGAACGGATATACAGACCTTCGTATATCAGCCTCCACACAGCCCTTTCGTTCTATGGCATTATTCCAGAGTCAGTAGTCAGGATTACCTCGGTAACCACGCTGAAGAAGGCTTCGTTCGAGAATGCTTTCGGACAGTATAGCTATCAATGCGTCAAACCAGCCGTTTTCTTTGGATATGAACCAAAGACGATTGATCTGGGGATGGGCTTTGCAGCACGCACCTATCTACTTGCTACACCCGAAAAGGCACTCCTTGACCTTCTCTATCTTTACCCCGAATATAAGACTGAAGAGGACATGCTTGAGCTTCGTCTCGACGAAGACTATCTGCATGAGGATCTTAACCTTGACGAGCTTACGCTTTATCAGGAACAAATCGGTAGTAAGGCACTGAATGCCAGAATAAAAACACTTATGAGAGCATACGAATTATGATAGACCTAAACTATATACGAGGTTTCTTTCCTCCACATATTGCACAGAATGCCGCAATGCAGAAGCACATCGTCAAAGAATATCTGCAACTGATGATTCTCGACTATCTGTCACAGACCCCTTATATCTCAAAGTTATCGTTCATTGGTGGCACCAACCTGCGACTCATCAAAGGAATTGACAGATTTTCAGAAGATCTTGACTTTGACTGCCGCAACCTTTCAAAGGATGAGTTTATGAAGATGACCGACGATGTGCTGACATTCATGATGCGTCAAGGTCTGCAAGCAGAGATACGAGATAAGGATAATCCACGCCTTACTGCTTACCGACGAAACATTTATTTTCCACAGCTATTGTTTGATTTGCAGTTGACAGGACATCGCGAAGAGCGCTTCCTTATAAAGATAGAGTCGCAGGATCAAGGAATCGAGTATTCACCAGTCATTGCCAATGTCCGTGGTTGCAACTTCTTCTTTCCACTTCCTGTACCTCCTGACGGAATATTGCTATCAATGAAACTCTCTGCGCTCATTTCTCGAGGCAAGGGACGAGACTTCTACGACACAATGTTCCTTCTACAGCAGACCTCTCCAAACTATGATTTTTTAAAAGAAAGATGTGGTGTTGGGACACCCGAAGAACTCCGACAGACAATCCACAAGATGCTACAAACCATTGACCTCAACATCAAAAAGCGAGACTTTGAACATCTGCTCTTCAACACGAATGCTAGCGAGCGAATCCTACACTTTGAGGAGTTTCTTGATGAAGTAATAAGATAAGAAGTTCGGCAGATGTCCGCGAATGTTTTTTATGTTTAGCGGTTAGGGAAAATTAGCGATTCTTGTTGAACAAAATAGGGGTGCCTTTTTCGAAGGTCTTGAACATATCTGCGATTTCTTCGGCTTCGCCTTCGGCATGGGTGTCAAGATATAGGTCTGGGACTTCGCCTCGGATGCTGTAGATGTTTACGAACTTGTGACCGGCAACCATGAGTTTGTTGTCGCTGGAGAGCGATACGGGGTAGAGGGTGCCTTGCGAGCGGATGGAACCCAGGCTGATAATTTTGCCCTTTGCATCGAGAGCGAAGATAGAGGTCGCGATAGCTTCCAAATCAGAGTTTTCATTATTCCCGAAAGTTTCTTGCGACACAAGCAGTACCTGTTGATCACCGACTTTCACAAAAGCGAAAGCTGAGGTCTCGCTGAAGTTTTTCACGAACGAATGTAGAGCGTCTTGTTCCTGCTGTTCTACTTTCGTAGAATTTGAGTTCAAGTTATCTGCATTGATTTGTGAGCATGGTGCCATTGTGAATAAGAGCATGGCGAGAGAGAATAATTGCTTCTTCATAATTATGTATTTTTTAGTGTTAATGTTTTAGAGAGTCTTTGTTTTTTCGCTGCAAAATTACGCAGCACTCTCCTTCCCATACAAAACATGAAAATATGTGGTACAGATTGGGAATTTCATGAAAAGTACATGTTTTTCTTTAAAAAAACTTCCACACTTTCCACAAGAGACTAAGCTCATGGGGAAAGTGTGGAATATGGGGAAATTTCAGCGGGTGACCGAGACCCCCGCTCAATTATTTGCTGAAAACGATGCTACTATCTCTTGACCTTCTTACCATTCTTGATTACTATGCCACGATAGCTGTTATCAACCTGCACACCAGTAACATTATACATCTTAGTATCTGACTTGCCAGTGAGAACAGTGTTGATAGCTGATGGTTCCTCAAGGGTTGTAAACTCAACATCCTTATAGTAATCATAGTTACCGGCTTCGTCGATAGCCTTCAAGCGAACGATATACTTCGTCTCTGGCTCAAGACCAGAAATCTCTGTCTGAAGTTGAGTGCTTGAATAATCAATGTTGTAAAGGTCATAATCCTTTACCCAGTTTTCAGGATCCTCTGCCTTTGCCACCTTCACGCTATATTTTATGTTAACCCTGTAAGTGAAGTTGTCCATGGCACATTGAAACTTGATAAGTGCGGAATTATGCGTCAGCGACTCAACGCTCGGAGTGTCACCATAGTAGAAGTTTGGCTTGATGTTGTCCACGCCAGGAACAACGACGAACTTACTTGTGCTTCCTTTTGACGCAAGTGTATGGTTGCCAGTGAGGAAACCATCTTCAGGAGTGTTCATGAAGCAACCATAATATCTTAGTGTCTCGACATCCTTGAACACATCCTTACCTGCTGTCTCGGCAGAAAAGTTTGCTTTGACGAAGCTGTAGAACGGACCTCGGAATGCAGGTGCAGAAGTGTTGGTGTTCTTAATGTTTACAGCACAATCCTTTACTGCAAGCTTTTTGATATTAGACAATGTGGCAGATTCACTAGGACTTGTAACGTCAAGTGAGCCTGCGACTACTGAATAGATAAGGATAGAATCCACATTGATAGGCTCAAACAGAAGAGCCTTTTCATCAGCTACAGATGAAGTGATTACGTTGTCGCCTATCAGCTTCATCTTAAACGTCTTGTCAGCTGAAGTTTCTTCGTTCTTCACCCAAATGGCATTCTTTGAGTCAACATTAAGGTTTACATTGTTGAGTGTCATTTCGTTTGCCTTTGAGTCGAATGACATTGTATAGGCAGGAGCCTCGTCAATCAGGATGTTATGCTTAATCTTAGCAGTTACCTGATTTCCTGCCACCCAGATGCCGTAGAGATCCTCATCAACTCTTACTTCCTTCATCACAGTACCATCGTATGTGCAGCCGGAAGTCTTCTCGCCGTTGATGGCATAGCCCTCCTGATAGTGTGAGTCAATGAGTTCTACCTCCTTGAATCGCAATGCAGCTCTGCCGGCCTTGATTGCTACGTTACACTTGTCGATTGTGAGTTTTTCAACCGTAGCACTTGAGTTGAGCGGACCGATACCGTCTGATTTAGGAATATTTATTGTCAGATCAAGACGCAACAATGTGATGTTATTATGTCCCATGTTTTCTATTCCCTGATCGCCATCTTTTTCGTCAGTAACATTGATTGTGAGCGAGCCCATGGTGTATTCGTCTGACCAGAGTTTTACCTCCTGCTGCTTACATGCGAGATAGATACAACTGTTGTTGCCCGTTGTGGTGAAAGTATTCTTACCTTCAAACTTGATGTTCAGGTTTTCTTTCCATGTAGATGAAGCAGAAACAATGTGTTCGGTATAGGTAATGTCTGCATCGGTAAAAGTAAGCGTGTTAGTACTTTTATCGAATTTGACCTTGCCATCGCCAAGGATGTCGTTCATGTTAGCGTCAGAAACGATAACTCCCTTGACCTTAAGATTCTGTGCATTAACTGCAATTGCAGCAAGCATCAGAACTAAAAAAGTAAAGATTCTTTTCATACTTATTAAGATTAATTATACAAGACATAGTATTTGGATTTGCAAAGTTACACATATTAACACGAAACATTGTAGTATAAAACGTGGCATTTCTTGTGGTTTTTCTTGTTGTGTGATACATTTTGCGGTATTTTATGGTGATTTTCCACAAAACTTTTGTACTTTTGCACTATGGAAACGCACTTTTTAATATCATGCATAGCAGCCTTTTCCTTCCTATCCTCGGCAGGATTAACGCTGATGGTTCGCATCAGATCGCACGAAAACTTGTGGCGAACTCTTAACCGTTGCCGTATTCTTCTTGCTGTGGTGTTTGGTGTTGTCGGTCTGTCATGCCTGAAGAACGTCTTGCTGCAAAACATGATGAGCAGCGACGGGATAATCCTGAGCACACTCATATCCGCCAGCATTCAATCAATGCTACTATATATAACAAGCATCTCGTTCTTGCAACCGACAGTCGTAAAACGCCTTTTTGTCATAATAAATATATTGGCTATAGGAATAAGTGCGGCACCGATGATAGCGGCTTTCGTATTTTTCCATGAGTGGTTCTTCTGTTCTGTGATTCTCATGGTAGTCGTCTATTCAGGTTTCTGGCTGTACTATCAGTTTGATTTCTACCGCATCTATCACCAGACCATCATCACCTCCGACCTCATCACCGACGAGGACACCGAGGTGCGATACCGTTGGGTAAAGAAATTCTTCATCTCTGTTTCCATTCTTGGCATCACGGCGGTCATTGCGCCGTTCTGCAATCTTGTCGTCTATGATGTGTGGATGCTCTGCGCCGCTTTGTTCTACGAATATGTTGTTGTAAGTTTCATCAATTATTTCACGTCCTTGTCAACGATCGTTTCAAGGATTTCGTCAGCACCGGCTGCTGATGTTACTGATGAAGAGAAGGTGGCGCACGATGATTATTCTGAGAAATACGCCATGCTCGAAAAGAATCTTGAACAATGGATAGAGCGTCGCGGATACGTTGACAATGACCTTGTTTCTGAAGATCTCGCCAAGCAGCTGGGAGTCAGCATCGTGATCTTCAGGTCGTATTTCAAGGAGAAGAAGAACACGGATTTCCGCCAGTGGCGACTCAAGCTGCGCATAGACTATGCCTGCAAAATAATAAGCGAGCATCCCGATTACAGCTACGATGCTGTGGCAGACATAGTGGGCATAGGCGACAGAAGCAACTTCACTAAAGCCTTCAAACGCATAATGGGAATCACGCCGCGCGAGTACTCTAAGTCGCTTATGGCAGAATAAGGATATACTTTTGGGCTCAAAATATTTTCTTATTACTGTCCGATAAAAATGTTAACAGAAAACGCACCGGATTTTTCTCATTGTCGCTGATAAGGGGGCGCAGGAAAACGGTCGCAAGCTCCCAGAAAACTGCCAAACGCAGAAAACGGAAACTTTTGAAAACAATTCCGC
>JAZRYU010000124.1:0-5889 GCA_045600885.1 Prevotella sp. | reverse complement strand
CATTTCTTCATTGGTGACGATACGATATCATGGTCAAAACCGTGGTTAATACCCATAGATACTCATCGCCCGTTCCGTACAACTCGGTCTTCAAATTGACCCTCGTTCCTCAGGTCAACACGAAGACCTCTTTAGTTTTTTCTATGCCAGAAGAAGCATCTTCTACGACAGTGATATTATGATATTCCCAATATCGCAGATAGTCTAAATAGCCATTCTTCAAACCAGGTATGACATGAAGCACGACATCTGGTTCATAACTGAATACGGAATTTCCTAATGGCCAACCTGGTGCAGTGATAGTGATGGAAGTGAGTGAAGGGCAGTTAATTAATGACCCAGAGCCAATATGTTTTACATTCTCGGGAATTGTTATAGACTCGAGACTAAGGCAGGACCCGAAGGATTCTGCACGGAGGTACTCAAGGCTGCTTGGCAAACTGACGGTACGGACATTATCACATCTGTAAAAAGCAGATTCGCCGATTATCTTTACGCCTTCTGGGACATCAATTGTTGTAACTGCGTTGCAACCTGCAAAGGCGTAATCGTCTAGAGATGTGATATTTGCAGGGATGCTGTTCTGACATCCTCTTACTAAAATGTTGTTTGCCGTCTCAATGATGGCGTTGCAATTTTCTCTGCTATCATAGACAGGATTGCCATCTTCTACGGTGAAGGACTTAAGACCTACGCAGCCAAGGAATGCCTCCTCGCCTACCCTCGTCACGCTACTTGGCAAAGTAAACGAAGTAATGCCTATGCATGCATAGAATGCATGTTCATCAATGCTTTGCACACTGCGAGGTATGACGATTGACTTTAGATCATAACAATCAGCAAATGCACCTTCGCCTATGCGAGTAACAGTTTCCGGCACTTCGAAAGATACAAGTCCGGAATTGCCAAAGGTATTTGACTCAATGGTGGTAATACCATTTGGCAGAGTAATATGTGTCAGTTTCTTACAACCATGAAACGCGCTTTCTCCTATTTTCCTCACACTGCTTGGAATCTCAACAGACGTAACTTCCTTGCAACGATTGAATGCAGCACTGAGAATCTCTGTTACCTCGTAAGTTTTTCCCTCATACTGTATTGAAGCCGGTATCTTAATATCACCAGAATAATGTATCCCGTTAGCTGACTTCCCCGTCAATGCACATGTATTACCACCATCATCTGCGAGATAGTAATAGAGTCCATCCACATTAATCATCTGCGATCTGACAGTGGCGCTGACTGTCAACAATATTATCAATAATGTAATTCTATGGAAAGGTTTTCTGGGCACAAGCCTACATATGCTGTAATCTGCCATAATATATAATTTATTTGCGCAAAGATAGTAATAATCACTCCTTATGGAAAGGAAATGCAGCGATAATTGCCATGAGAGAGAATGATAAATATTATATGTCAATTCCACCTTTTCCTCATATAGCCGAATGCTCTTTTTCCGTACATTCAGTGAAAAGAACGTACATGCTGTGAAGTTCATGATTTGTCCGAAACCATTTCATGATTTGTTTGCAAAACCTTTTCAAAACACCATACCTTTGCACTCAGAAAATCAAACTAAAATCATTAACACTTAAAAACTCAAAAATTATGAAAAAGTTAATCGCAACAATTAAGAACGCTGTTAAGGCAGTAGAAGAAGGTAACAAGCAGATGACTCATTACCAGGCTCTCAACCCAATGTCATACTATCTTGTAAACTGCTCTATGTGGCACTAAACTCTTCCAAGACCTCCCCACAAGGGAGGAGTCAAAACCAAAACTAAAAACATTAACTCAGAAACATTAACACTTAAAAAAATACGACTATGGATTTCATTAACAATATAACTTTGGATTTCATTAACAATATAAATATGGATATAATTCACAATACGTATATGGAAGAGTTTGATACTCTAAATGAACTCGTTCATTGGCTCAGGAATATTATTCCATGGTAAATTTCCGATAATTCAGATTGGTTAGAAGAACTTATCTACACGATATTCCTATAATATCAGTCGCCTCTTGCCCTTTTTACGGACAAGAGGCGACTTCGTAATGTATTGAAAAGACAATTAATTAGCTTGTGGTCTCATGCCATGACCGCCCTGAAAGCGACCTTTGCCAGACATATTGCCATGACTGCCACCATGCATACCACGCATATTGCGCATATTGCGCATGCCACGACCGCGGAAACCGTTCTTGCCACCGTGATTCTTCATACCAACAGAATTCAGGAGGAACTGTGCCTGACGTGGGTTGAGCTCTTTGCAGAACTTGTCGAAGTACTTCTCCTGAATGTCGAGTCGCTTGCGCTCTGCAGCAAACTGGTTCTTTACCATAGTGCTTACCTCTGCGTCAGTCATCTGCTTCGGAGCTTCAGGCTTTGTAGGGCGAGGATTGCCGAATCGTCCTTCTGCCTTGTGAGCAGGGAAGGTTTCCTTCATCTCCTTCATATAAGCCTCATAGATAGGCTTCACCTTAGCTGTCTGTGCATCAGAAAGCATGAGTTGCTTAGCCACTCTCTGCCACTGCATCTCTACCATCTGCTCCTGTGTAGGACGCTGACGGTTGTTCTCTCTTGGCTCCTGCTGAGCCATTACCATCGTACTAGCTGAAAGCATCAGCATTGCGATAAATAACTTGATTGATTTCATAATCTTTTTGTTGTTGGTTTTTGGTTTTTAGTTTTTTTGTATTCAGTAGTCCGGATTCTTACGTCGTACAATAATATGAACTTGCTGGATGGGGCAAGGTAAAACGGTAGAAAACTAAAAAAAGTTAAAAGACCTTTTACTTGTTACTTCGCCGTCACCGTTGCTGCGGTTGCATTGGTAGTGACCGTTGGATTTATGAAGAATACATCGTTTACGTTGACATCGTATGCCGATGGCTTCTCTGTACCGCGCTTCACCGTTATGCTGCCCTTGCCGAGGTCAGGAGCCGTGAGGAGACTGAGGGTGTTCGACACGTTGGCTGCAAACTTATATGTGCAGATAGGAGTGCCGGAAGTATTGCAGAGGGTGTAGTAGTAAGAAGGGGAATAGCTTGATGGCGAAGAGCCGAGATAGTAGCCCTGAGTGGAAGAACCGATGCTTGACGAGCTTCCACCGCCCTGCGAACCGCCTGCGCTGACAGCTATGCCACCAGTAACAACAATGTAGGAATTGTTGTCGCAGTCGAGACCTTCCTCAGGAGAACTCCTTGTGGTATAGGCGAAGATGTTGCCGCCAGAGACGGTTATCGCGCCTGAACGACCGTAGTTGGAATCCACAGCGTCATTGCCATTGGTATAGCAGACTGTTGTGCCACCAGCAAAAGTGATCTTGCCGGCAGAGTTGATGCAATCATCATAGCACTGGAAATAGTGTGTACCGCCGCTGATGGTAACGGAAGTCTTTGACTCAAGACCCTCAGCACCATCAGTAGCCGTGGTGACATAAAGGCTGCCGCCCTTGATGTAAGCAGCGCCTTCAGCCTTTATAGCCTTAGCCGAAGAACCTGAACTTGCAGAGCCTCCGCCCCAGCCACCACCGCCTGGACGATTGTTGCCGCCAGGGCGATTGCCACCAGTGTTTCCGCCTGATGTGCTGCCTCCGCTGAGAGAAGAGCCAGTAGTGGAAATCTTCATAACGAGACCAGAATCGCGGCTCAGTAAACTTCGCCCTATAGAACCAGAATCGTCAGCCTTGCCAATGATGAGTTCGCCGTCTGCCTTCAAGCCCTTGCCGCCAGTGCCCGTCATCTTGATGTCGAAAGTGCCGCCTTCGATGGTGATGTTCTTGTCGCAAGTGAGAGCCTTTGCAGTGTAGTTGTCGCTCGTTCCTGCCTGGCCGTTGCAGGAATTTACGATAGTGTAGTTTCCGTCGGTTATCAGAATGCTCTCATCAGCCGAGATGGCACGAGAGGCATTGCCCTTGGTAGCCGTAACACTGAGCGTACCACCGTTACCAACATAATGACCAGTCTTTACGGCAGAGCAGTATGAAGGGTCTGTGCCCTCGAGAACCATCGTACCGCTGATGTTGGCAGTTACCGTGCCGCCATTGAGCGTGAAAGTACCGATGTTCTCACTGTTGCCGACCTTAAAACCCTTACTTGCAGCTCCGCTTGTAGTGATATTTACCACTGTGCCATCGTCGCCGATAGTCACGTTGCCGTTTGCATCAATGCCGCGACCATCGTCGCCAGTAGCCACGATAGTGATGTTTGTAGGCATCTTCGAGCTGTTGATGGTCACGTCAGTGTCAGCCTTTATGCCCGCAGCACCAGCAGCTGTAACCTCAATGTTGTATGTGCCGCCCTGGATAAGTACGCTGCCGTCTGGATAGTCCTCTTCGTAAGGATCATCGCCGCTAAGCTCAGTCTGAATGCCGTCGCCGCCAACATTCTTGATGCTTACGGTATAGCCGTTTGAGAGGAAGTACTGTCCGCAGTGGATACCGTCGCTTGCAGCACCGAGGATGTTGATCTTACCCTCAGACTTCTTAAGCTGGATGTACTCCTTTGCAGAGATGGCGTGCTTCGTATTGCCAGTGACATTGAGCGTACCGGTCTTGTCGATCTCAAGGTGTCCCTTGCAGTAGAGTGCAGCCTTCTGCTTGCCGCCAGCAGCATCAACGAGGGTGTTTACGGTGCCCTTCTTGAGTTCCATTGCGATGCGCTTGCCACACTCGATGTCGATAGCCGCGCCCTTAGTGCTTGTGATGCTCACGCCATTGAGTACGAAGGTTGCCTTGTATGCACCATTATAAAGGAACGAACCGTCAGTAGTCTCGCCCGATAGCGTGAAGGAAAGTTCGGTGCTCTCGTTGTCATTGTTTACTGTGACGTATGCTCCTTTTGCTGTAGCCGTAACACCTTCCAGAAGGAAAGGGTTTACGACATCAGCCGTAGTGCCATTGTATTTTACCGTAAAGGCAGCAGGCATCTCGCCGTAAGAGAGTTTTGCGCCAGTGGCACCAACCTCAACAAGTTTGCCTTCCTTGCTGGCAATCTTCAGCAGAGAACCGTCCTCGCTGAACGTCAGGTTGTCGATAGCTGCCGTAGAGACAGCGTCAGTCACTCCATCTGCGTGCTTTATCATAAGTGCACGCTGTGCCATTGCCATTTGGAAGGCAAAGGCAGAGAATAGTATTATGGATAGAATTCGTTTCATAATAGAAGCCCCCCTTTTATTTCACAAGAACCTTCTTCGACTTGTCGCCTACGGTGATTACGTAAATGCCCTTCTGTGCTGGCATGACTAACATCTCGCCGTCGCCCTTAGACATAACCTTACCCTGAAGGTCGGTTATTACATACGCTGCGGCAGTGTTGCCTGGGAATACGGTGCTGATGGCTGTTGGAGCCTGTCCGATTTCCATGACAACGATGTCGTCAAGGGCGAAGGTCTGATTCGTGCCGTCCTTCATGTTTACCACCATGTCGGTTTCAGTGAACTTGATGTTCAGCAGTTCCGACAGTACCACTGCGCTCTCGCCGTCGCTCTTGCTAATCTTGAGCGCGGGAACATCATCGGCAAGGCAGCTTCCAGCCACCATGATTGACAATGCTGTTGATAAAAGTTTCTTCATTTTTATAATCAAGAATTAGTGAATTTGAGAATTTCTATTTTGCTCTGTTCTTATAATTCATTTGAATTCAAGAGAATAAGAGAAACTTTGCGAATAAACCTTCTCTAATTCACTAATTCTTGAAAATTATAAAAATCTTTTGAGCGGTTACTTATATATGATTTTAGTTACTAAAGTTTCCCACCCTTTGAAAGGTAGATTTATTTGATTTAACTTATTGATTAGATGGTTAATACGTTATACATATTGATTACGCGGCTTCCTCGTACTTTTCCAGTGCGCTGAGCATCACCTCGTATTTGGC
>JAZRYU010000123.1:0-8659 GCA_045600885.1 Prevotella sp. | reverse complement strand
ACGTACCCACTCTATTCAAAACCTTAACTTTTATAACTATACAAATATGCAATTAAAAGAAATTTTGGCGATTGAAAACGATCGCACAGATGTCACCAAGAGAGTGATTCATCTGTTTCAGGAAGGCTCTTTTTATAGAGCGTACAATTGGAGCGCATGGTAAATGGAAACGACACCCCATGGTGTCGTTAAGCCGCCGCAATGGAAACTGCCGCAAAATTGCCGCTAAAACCACGTTCGTTCATTAACGCCATGGGGCGTCGTTTCCAAACGCCGCAATGGAAACTCAAAAACAAGTACCAATCTTTGTACGTCCTTCAGACGTTATAGAGAAACATAACTCAGTCCTCCCTTGGCATGCTGAGGTATGAGAGAATGCAAAATTCTTGTTAATAATTTTTGTGGATAAGATTTTTTTACTAACTTTGCACCCGAATAAACACTTTATTATCTCTATGGGAGAACTTGCATCACACGAAAGATACGCGAATTTCTATACCGACTTTGCCTTCAAGAAACTCTTTGGTACGGAAGCTAATAAGGAATGCCTTATAAGTTTCCTGAATGCTCTTTTTGACGGAAAGGAAGAGATTAGCGACCTCACATATCTCAATGTAGAACATTTAGGTGCAGCGGCTTCAGAGCGCAAGGCTGTCTTTGACGTCCTTTGCGAGAATCCTCAAGGTGAGAAGTTTCTTATAGAGATGCAGAAGGCGGAGCAGGAATACTTCATTGACCGCAGCATTTATTATTCAACATTTCCTATCCAGGAACAGGCTCCACGCGGCAAGTGGAACTTCAAGTTGCAGAAGGTTTATACCGTTGGCATACTGAACTTCGTATTCGACGATACAGACAGCGAATATCTGCATCACGAAGTGAAGCTGATGGACACAAAGAAGAATACGGTATTCTATGATAAGCTAACATACGTTTATCTGGAGATGCCGAAGTTTAAGAAAGAGGAGTCAGAGCTGGTGACAATCTTCGATAAGTGGCTCTATGCGATGAAAAACCTCTATAAACTTCTTGATCGTCCAGCAGCATTGCAAGAGGCAGTCTTCAAGCGTTTCTTTGAGCAAGCAGAGATAGCTAACTTTTCCGTTGAAGAGCGTCGCGACTATCGCGAAAGTCAAAAAGACTTTTGGGATCTCTTTGCCGTAACAGAGACAGCGGAGAAGAAAGGTCGTGCGGAAGGTCGTGCGGAAGGTCGTGCGGAAGGTCGTGCGGAGGGGGAAGCTATTGGTCGTGCAGAAGAAAAATTAGTTAATGCCCGCAACTTCAAGGCTCTTGGCGTTTCTGTAGAAACCATTGCTCAGGCAACAGGACTAACGATAGAAGAGATAAATGAACTGTAACGATGTTCACAACATGACGAAGAGGAAGGCAACGGCTGAGGAATGCAAGGAACTCCTTGAGAAGTGTGAATAGAAGGCTGAATATATGGGTAACGTAAAGGGCTACAGAGTGACATTTAGTTTCCTAATATAATGTCACCCTTTAGGTAGGAAGCCCTTGTAACTATCTGATTGATAGGGCTTACGCCCTATCCTGAGAAATTTCACCCTTTCAGGGTTAGAACTTGGGAGAGTTTATTTATTTCACAAATTCACTAATTCTTGATAAAAATAATTGACAGTAACCTTTTGATTACTTCAGCTTCGGCTTGAGCTCGTCTGGCGAATCGTTGGTGAACATGTTGACCGGCTTTGCTCGCTTTGTGTAAAGGCTCTGGATGGTTTCAAGGGAAACGGTGTGCTTCGGACTGAAATCGCTGCTGTTCACGTAGTCGATGAGAGCCTTGCGCATCTGACGGGCAACAACACGCTTGTCAAGATCGCTTTGGATGTCCATGGAAGTGATGAGGAGTTTGCCGCCACCTTCGATGTTTACCTCTGCAAGCATACCAATCTTGCGGCTGACATGCCAAGTGTCGATAGGCTGGATGGCAGGCTGATAGTCGGCAGGGAAATCCTGAAGATTGATTACCTGAGCGCGATTGAGAAGCTCATGCCAGTTGAGATTAGCCCAATCGTCTGTAGGGAAGTTGCGGAAGAGTGGGTGACTGCTGTCAATATAAGCACCTGTGGTGTGTGGCGGACGCATCTTAAACCAGCTTGTGTTCCAGAAGACCGGGAGATAAGTCTGCTTGATGTCATCGCCCATTGTTATTCTGCCTGCTGCCGTAAGAAGAACCTTACCGCCCTTCTTGAGCATGGCAATAGCCTTCGTGTCAAGAGTGTCTGAGATATAGACATCCTTAGCAGCCTGTGGCATCTCAACGGTCTTTGGATATACCCAGAAATCGTAGGTGTTGTTTCCGCCAGCCATGCTGTTTTCCATAGGAGAGAGGCTTACTTCGAGAGTGAACTTCGTTGGTTCTGTCACTTCAGGAAGGGTGAAATCCACTTTCGCAATATTGAGGTTCTTGCCGATGGCGAAGTTCATGCTTGCAGCAATGCTCTGCGCTTTACCAGACTCTTTGCCATTAATCTTGTAAGAGAGAGACTTGTTCTTAAGTTCTTCCGCTGTGGCATTATAAACGGAAACATCAGCAGTAAACTGTTCGCCGGAAGTGAAGACGAAGCGCGGCA
Organism: Prevotella sp.; assembly: GCA_045600885.1. Taxonomy (GTDB): domain Bacteria; phylum Bacteroidota; class Bacteroidia; order Bacteroidales; family Bacteroidaceae; genus Prevotella. The sequence goes on along the minus strand of JAZRYU010000123.1, from coordinate 6,065 downwards.
TGTGGACAAGCGGAACGACAGGAGCGCAGAACTGTGTCCAGTCCTCTGCTGTACAATAGCCTTTCTCTCGCCAGAAGACGTTGAGCACGCCTACGAGAGCCGTACCCTGTCCGCTGTAGTCATTGAGAGAAAGAAGCTGAAAACCAGTATAGTTAGGTGTGCGCAGATTACGCTCCATCTCGTACTTATAAGCCAGAGTCTGGAGTTTTCCGCTGGCATGGAGGAACTTCTCTGCCTGAGAAGCCATTCCGTTGCTGCTGAGCAGATCGCGGAAAATCTCGAAGTTTCCTGCCTTATATGCACCAGTGTATTGCGGAATCTCCTTGAAATCAGGGAATGCGCACCACTGTCCCTGCTCGTGAGAGAGGTAAGGCTCGTTGATATTGAAGGTTATCGGAGTGCGACCTTTCTGCACAAACTGAGTGACAGCAGCAGAATAGTCGTCCGTAGCCTGAGGAGCGTGTTTGTCCCAGTCGAGTCCGCGAGCTCCGCCTTTCACATGATAGTCGCTCTTAGGGTCGAACGCCCAACCGCCACCAACGGAAGCACCGCAATAGATGCGGCGATTGTCTCCTGTTGCACGCCAATAATCACAGAACTCTCCCACCCATTTCACCCAGTTTCCGGCAGGCTCGTTTCCGGCTGCAAGCATACAGAAAGAAGGGTGGTTGCCGTATTCCTTAACCATTCGTTCTGTCTCTTCAAGGAGATAACGGTCGATGCTCATCTTATTGCCAAGCTTTACGCCGTGGTTAGGCCATGACGGACCTTCTGGCTGAAGATAGAAACCAACCTCATCGGCAGCTTCAAAGGCAGCTTCTGGTGGACAATAAGAATGGAAACGCATCATGTTCAGACCGTATTCCTTGCACTTTCGGAATATCTGAAGCCAAGACTCCTTGTCTGTTGGAGGATAGCCTGTATTTGGAAAACAGCAGTTGCCTACGGTGCCACGAATATATATAGGATGATTGTTTAGAATCATTTCCCTTCCGTCGGTCTTTATCTCACGCATTCCGAATGGTTCTGTAATGGTTTCGCCGTCGATGGTCAGGCTGAGAGAATAGACATTCGGAGTGAATTCATCCCATAGCTTAGGGTTAGGAATGTCAATGTTTATCTGCGCCTTGCCGTCTTTGTTGAAGGAAATCTTTTGCAAGGACGAGCATACTTCGGTATTGTTCAGCATTACGCGGAAAGAGGCTTTCTTGGAGAAAGGCTTCTTTGCGGCAGAGGCTGTCAGTTCCACGCTGATGCAACTGCCCTGAATGTCAGGGAAAATCTGCATGTTGTCAATAAACTGATTCGGTCTGGAGATCAGTTCCACCTTTCCCGCCATACCGTTCCAGTTTCCTTGCGTCTGGTCTGTTACGGAGTGAGAGTCCTGGCCTACGCAGACATTCTCTATGCCATTGTAGATGTCGATGCGGAGGTCATTGTCTGCACCGAAGAGGATGGCTTTCGTAACGTCAAAGTAATGTGGGACGGAGAGGGTAGAGTCCTTGCCGATATACTGACCGTTTACATAGACCTTTGTCTCGATATGAGGTCGTTCTATATGCAGGATTACGCGCTGCTTCTTCCATTCCTTTGGAACGAAAACAGAGCGGGAATAATCTGCATGACCGATGAAATGCTTGCCCGGAGTAAGGAAGAACGGAAACTTCATCTCGCCTTCATGGCGATAGATCTCCATTGCAGGGTTATGATAGAAAGAAGAATCATAGAGACTTCCTGTCCATTTTGTGTCCACGCTTACTTTGTCGCCAAGGTTATTGGTAAGCATAGAGCCGGGAATCTTGGCAGTCGTATTGACCTGACCTTCTTTGCCTTTGAAGGAAATCTTCCATTCTCCGGCAAGTGAGATTGACTTTTGTGCTGAGACATTTACCCCAAAGCCGAGGAATGGCATGAGGAAGAGGAGTGAGGAAACGAGCTTTTTCATTTGGCTTGGTTTAGACCGAAGCAAACGCTTCGGGAACGGTGGCTAATTTTGAGGGAATAAATAGAATTTCGGGCGATTTATGTTAAAATCTATCATCCATTGGTCGATGATGATGTGGTCATCTACGGCACGGATGGTAAGCGTATGCTTTCCCGCAGTAAGATGAACAGGCTGTTCGCGGACGGTCTGCTGTCGCAGGACATTCTGTTTCCAACGTTCGCTGCGGTATTTCTCCTTGAGAGAGAAGACGGTTTCCTTGCCACCATCAATGGAAACGGCATAGCGGATGTCGCCGTTATCATTCGGCTGGGTAGGAATAAGTGCTGTGCGAAGGATGGCATCAGCTTCCTTGTCGCAAGTGAAATCGTATGTAAGTGTCTCGCCCTTAGGCAGTTGTACGGCACTCATGCTGTGTCCGAGCATGTCTATTGCTGTAGCACCTTTGCCGGCAGAAGTGAAAGAAGATGCCGGACATGAGATGTAATCCTTTGCCGATTGGGCTGTCTTTTCATGAATATAACGGCTCGGAAATCCTCGCCCTACAGAATCCTGCGCTACAAATTTGGAATTAACCTCTTCGACAGTCATTGTTACAGGAAGAGGGGCAGCCATATAGACAGGGAGCTGGCGTGGCTGCATATCCATAAGACCTTTCCACTTTCCGCTGTTGAGGGCGTTGTATTGGTTGGTCAGCTGCTTTATTCTTTCGTAAGCATCAAGACTTTTTGCGGAAGCTATTACTGCAGGATTGTTCGGGTCGTTAAGGTTGCTACCTATTGAATCGTTATACTGACGCGCCTTTTGTGCTTCAAGAATCTTTGTGGCTTGTGCAGCAGAAGCGCAGACAGGATAGATTATTCTGGCAAAGTAAGCATCTTTCAGTTCTGGGCGAATGTCCTTCTCTGCCTCAAGAACAGTCTTGCTAATCTCTTCATATTGCGCGAGATACTGCTCCAATTCGTTGCCGAAGGCTGTCTGCGAGAACTCTGTGTCAGAGACAGGAGAGAGTCCACGCTCATAGACCTTCTTGTCCAGTTCTACCTGACTCCATCCCATGTGTTCCGGTCTGCGAATGCCTGTAAGATGAACCCATTGACGGATGGCAGGATAAATCTTATCCGCTACGGAAGAGCCGAACTGAGTGGCAAGCCATTGCTTGTAATGAGAACCTATAGTGCTGGCTTTCACGGAGTTAATGTCCCACGCCATGTCAAGGAAAAGTTCAAGGTCATAGCCGGCAATCTTCACGTCATGAACATTAACAACCCAAAGCTTGCGGACATTATGGTCGTAAGCAGCCTTCATCTCGGAATAGATAAGTCCCGGCTGAGTGGTGGTAAGCCAAAGGTAATCGTGAGGTCTGCCCCAGTAGCTGAGATGGTAATATATGCCGGCACCGCCAGAGCGCTTCTGCTCTTCCGGATTGGAGAGGCGAGTGATGTATCCGTAGTTGTCGTCACACCACATAAGAGTGACGTAATCAGGCACCTTGAGTCCCTTTTCGTAAAGCTCAAGAACCTCCTTGTAAGGAACGAAGACCTGCGGCTGCTCAGCAGGATTTCCGATGTGCTCAGCAATGAGTTTCTGCTGATCGTCAATAACTTGCTGAAGGGCATCGAACTTCTCGTCCATGGTCTTCACGCCTTCCATGGAACCGTCATGGATGCCGCGCATACCGATAGTGAAGATGTTGTTGCGGGAAGATTTTACCTCTTTCAGTCGCTCTGTCCAATAGTTGTGAACTTGCTCCTTGTTGGTAATGTAATTGAATGCTCCACGTTCCTTTGTGTTCCATTCTGCCACATTGTTTCTGAGAAGTGGTTCGCAGTGGCTTGTACCGATTATGATACCGCAAGAATCTGCTTCTGTCTTAGCACCTTCAGTCATGAAAAATGCCTTCGTTCCTGGGTGCATTCCCGGCCAGATAGTGTTGGCGCGAAGACGCAGAAGGAGTTCAAATATTTTGCGGTATGTCTTTGCTCCTATTCTTCCTTCTATTGAAGGATCATTGTTTTTTTGCGACCAAGGGCGAGTGCTCCAGTCCTCATCGTTGATGAATATGCCGCGCATTTCAACGCTGGCGCTCTGCTTGATGTCCGCTTCTGAATCAAGTGTAAGAACTGCCTTCTTTTCAGGAACAACATCGCCCCACCATACCCAAGGAGAAACTCCAGCCATGCGGGAAAGTTCAAGAATTCCGTATGCTGTTCCACGACCATTTGAGCCACAGACAATGATTGCATTTGCTGATTTGCCGATTTGTCGATTTGCTGATTTGCCGATTTTCCGATTTGAAAGAGCAGAGATATTTGTTACTGCTTTTATCTGAAAAGCATCATTAGCGGTGCTTAGTAATTCAAGGTCAAAGCCAGCCTTTTTTAGTGCAGCTTTCTGCTTTGCAGAGGCATTGTTCAGTTGATAGATAAGTATCGGTGCCTGTCCATTAAGCATAGTAGCAGATGAGACGGGCATCTTACCAGTGACATCCAGGATGTCTTGCTTGAAAAGAGATTCGCCTACTCGTACTACACTCTCCATTGGAGTCATGAACTGATAGCAGACAGCATTGCTGCCGTCAAACCATTTGAGAGGTTCGGCAGAAAGTGTGGTGGTGATAAAAAGGAGTAGGAAGGGGAGTATGCGCTTCATCTGCGAGAGAGACGTTCAATGAAAAGTGAAAAATGAAAAGAGAAAAATCTCTGGTTAATTTCCTAAATGGCGGAGACGTTCACAAGCAGCTAGAAGGAATGCTCCGACGCCGAAGTTAGCTGTTGACTTTGAATCAACAACCTGTCCCGGAATAGCTTTCTCTCCGATAGGTTGCACATAGCCTACGCTGCCATCTTTCTGAAGGGCTGTTTTCGAGAGATAGTTCCAAGCTTTGTCTGCCGCTGTCTGATATTCGTTGCCAATGAGAATGCCATTGTTTACGCCCCACTGCAATCCGTAGCAGAAGAAAGCTGTGCCGGAAGTCTCACATCCTGGAGCATGTTCAGGGTCAAGGAGTGAGCGAGTCCAGTAGCCGCCATCCTGCTGGCAGGCAACAACGCTCTTTGCCATCTTGCGGAACATCTGCGTATAGTGGAGATAGTGTACGTCGTCTTTTGGCAGGTCCTGAATAACCTTTGCCAATCCAGCGAGAACCCAACCGTCACCTCGAGCCCAGAAATCCTTCTTTCCATTGAGCGATTTGTGCTTTGGCCATACATACTTTGCGTCGCGGAAGAGGAGTCCCGTCTCATCGTCGAGCATAATGCTTTCGGCGTAAGTGAGGTATTCATAGAGCTTCTCAAGATAAATCTTGTTGCCTGTGATTTTGTAGAGCTTTGTCATTACAGGCATCACCATGTAAAGACCGTCTGCCCACCACCAGTAGTCGTTACGATTTGTACACATCTCATGCTCCATAACTTCCTGAGCACGAGCTATTTTTACTGGGTCTTGAGCAATGGTGTAAAGGTCGCAGTAGGTCTGGAAACAAATCTGCCAATCGCCGAAAAGAACATGCTTGTCGTTTTCGCCATAGTTCATTTTCCATTCCTGACGGTTGTTGCTCTTAGCACCCTTCCACTGGTTATGCTCTGCCCATGCGATAGAGTAGTTCAGCCATTCTTCATTAGGCATGAGTTTATAGACCTCCATGTTGCCGGTATGATATGCAGCAACATCCCAGAAAGCACACTCTTTAGGCGAGTGTGTCTGCTGCCAGTGGTTGTTTACGAGACTTATTATTTCCTTGATCTCTTCGCTCTCAGAGGCAAAGGAACTGAAAGGAAGGAGAATGAGTAGGGGAAGGAAAAGCTTTTTCATTTGGCGATTTTGTGGATTTGACGATTTACAAATATATAACTGCTTAAGTAACCGTATTAAGAATTAGAAAAGTTTAGCTTCTTGTAGGGCGAGGATTTCCGAGCCGTTTAGCGGAAATATAACCTGAATCGCGGCTCGGAAATCCTCGCCCTACAAATTATCAATTAAATTACTAAAGTTTCCCACCCTTTGAAAGGTAGATTTATTTGATTTAACTTATTGATTAGATGGTTAATACGTTATACATATTGATTACGCGGCTTCCTCGTACTTTTCCAGTGCGCTGAGCATCACCTCGTATTTGGCAAGT
>JAZRYU010000122.1:0-9650 GCA_045600885.1 Prevotella sp. | reverse complement strand
GGCGCATGGACCACTCTCGTTCAGGGCGGAAAGAAAACCGTAATGAAGATCTATCGTGCCAGCAAGACCACAAAGTCCTCTGCCGATTACACTCCAGGCACTGTGCTCGTTGAAAACAAGCAGCTCCTTATCTCCACCGCCGACACTTTCCTTCAGCTGAACACCCTCCAGCTTCAAGGCAAGAAGCGCACAGAAGCCAAAGACTTCCTCAATGGTTTCCGCATACTTGGCGATGAAAAAGCCGAATAATAACCCCATAAAACCAACAGTACTATGAAAAGACTTGCAAGAACCTCACTCGCTTTCATGGCTCTTATCGCCATGATGCTCATTTCGTCATGTTCCAAGATGCCGAAGACTGCTAAGCTCATCCCTGATGATGCCGCAGTTGTTGTGCGCATTGATGCCAAAACAGCTCTCGAATCTTCCGGCGTGGCAAGCGACGACGAAAGCAAGAACAAGATTAAGCAGATTCTTCAGAAAAACGAGTTCAAGAGCGCCGAATTCAAGGAAGCCGTACTGGACATCATTGACAATCCGGCAAACCTCGGTCTTGACCTCCGCGATCCTCTCTTCTTCTACGTTGCAGACGACGGCAATGACTTCGCCCTTGTAGGTACTGTTTACAGCAAGGATGATTTCTCTTCATTCCTTAACAAACTCTCAAAAGAAGAAGAATGCGACAAGGTAAAGGATAATGGCGATTTCAATTCTTTCGTTAACCGTCGCAACATTCTCGTTTTCAACGACGATGCCTTCATCTTCAGCGAACGTAGTTCTGATGCTGATGAAGCCGACTTCATCAACAAACTCAAGGCAAAACTCGATACTAATGATGCAAAGGGCACTATGGCTGAGAGTGAATACATGAACGACTTGTGCAAGGCAGAAGGCTTCACACAGGTTCTTGTGAACATCAAAGGCTTAGCGTCACATAATAAGCTCAACGAAGCATTGAAAATGATGCCTGCTGATATGGACATCGAGAAACTTGCTTATATGGTCTGCTTAGGTGTTGACAAGGATAACATCTTTATGACTTGCGAAGCCCTCACTCAGGATGAAAAGATGAAGGAATATTTCCAGCAGTCTGCTTCACACATCCAGGCTATCCCAGAAAACCTACTTCAGTATGCAACTGAAGAAGACGCTGCAATGTACCTCAACTTCGACCTCCAGGCTGCCCTAAAGGACAACAATATTATGGACAATCTACTGAAAGTCCTCCCTGACGGCGAACAGAAGAAGACTGCACAGCAAGTTCTGAGCGCTATACAGGGAGAAGGTGTTTTCACTTTCAGCGATCTCAATCTTGAAGCAAGAGTCCCTACATTCTCATTATACATTAAGACTAAAGACGACAGCTTCATGTCATTCTTTGACCAGCAATTCAGCAAGCCTGGTAGCGGCATTGAATCTGTAGGAAAATATCAGTATCGCATTCCTATCAGTTCTTCTGCTTACGCCTCTTTCGGTCTTAAGGACAGCCAGTTCTATGCCGTTGCAGGAGAGAATGCTAAGCCATTCCAGGCAAAGTCATCGCCATTCCCTTCTTCACGCATCAAGGGAAAGGGTATGTATTGCTACCTCCCAGCATCTCTGCTCATCAAGATTCTCAATAATATTGAAATCTCAGCTGTCAAGTCTGCTCTTGACGTGATTAAGCTCTTCGAATATGCTGAAGGCTACTATGAGAACGGCGTGAAGTTTGTGTTCAACATTCATGCTAAGGAATCAAGCCAGGGCATCATCCCTACTCTCTTCAGCGCCCTCTCTAAGATGGCAGAAAACTTCACACCGCAGAGCATTGACTATGAAGACGTAGTAGTAGAAGACACAAACTACGTTTCCGAAGAAGATCTGGCATACGAAGACACAGCCATTGTTGACACCATTGAATGGTAAATATATATACAACTAACATTCGTTCTCCCCAATAATGTAGGGCGAGGATTTCCGAGCCGCGATTAAGGTGTAGTGCGAGGATTTCCGAGCCGCGATTCAGGTTCTATTCCCGCAAACGGCTCGGAAAATCCTCGCCCTACTTCGTTTTCAGTGCTGCCCTTATCGCCACGAAATGCAGTCCTATAAAACCAACTGCTATCACAGCCGCCACAACCCATATCAGCAGAGAAGATACTGGCTGAAAGTCTGGTATAGATGCTGTGAGCAATGAGCGGAACTGCGGATAGATAGCCGTAGCTAAAGCTGCTGCTGTGACGAAGGTGAACAGGTCAAGTCCAAGTGCAAGAAGCTGATATGGTCGCGCCATGCTCTTCACACTATATCCTAAAGAATACAGATTCTTGAACTTCTCACGATTCTTCTCTATCAGCAGCATTATGCTCATCATCAGAAGGAAGAACGACAGCAGGATAACCAGCACACCGATACCTATCACAGCAAAGACTATTCCATGTGTGAGAGTCTGCATACGAAGACTGTCAGCCGCATTTCCTTCGATAACATACTTATTCCTTTTTATATAGTCTAACAGAGAGGTTGAGACATCCTCCGTAGTTGTTGAAACAATAAGCCTTGATGCGCTGTTCTTAGTACCACTTCCCATTCTTTCGTTAGCCTTTTTCAGGAACCCATCTGGCACAAGTATGGTGTTCAGTCTGTTTGTGAACGCCACTATTCGCGCCTCATACATGCGGCTCTGTCCTCTTCCTGACATTTCCAACATCAGAGGAAAACTTGAGATTACTCCCTCTCCCACCTGTGGCAAACCCTGCGAAGACGCAAAGCCATAATTATACAGGTTGAGGTACGTCTGGGGAATAATCACGGGCACGAATCTTCCATCAAAGTCTGCTTTCCAGTCCACGCCTCTCTTCGGCAGATCGATGAATTCATCCGGCACAGACTCCAGGAACATCTCTGAGCTTAAGCCTGCTCCCTGAAGGTTTATCACGCCGCGCACACTGAATGCAGCAGCGTTGAATTCTCCCACGTTCGTCACGCCCTGTTGTTCCTTCAGTTCCTCAATCTCGCTTTTTGAGAAACCCGCATCTGCTCCAAAGGCTGTCGTCAGCGTAGTCAACAGGTTCACAGACTTTGTCAGCACAATATAGTTTGATGCCATAAACCCGTCCTCCTGTTTGAAGACACGATTCATGTCCTGATAAGCCTGCATTCCGCAGAGTACAACGAATGCTCCCACCACGTTCGCCAATGCGAAACAGGCGAAGTGCCACAGATTCATATTCTGTCGCAACAATTTCAATAACAGCTTCATAACCTCAGCGTTTTATCGTAATCAAATGGCAGTTCTCGTCCGATAGACGTAACCACAACTGTTCCACCATCCTTCTCTATCCTCTCGCGTAGCATGTCAGCCATAATCTCTGAGTTCGTGCTGTCCAGATGGCTCACAGGCTCATCCAGCATGAAGCAGTCTGCCGGCTGTGCCAACATCCTCACAAAAGCAACTCTCTGCTGCTGACCGAGCGACAGTTTTCTACAAGGCGTATCCACCCTGTCCTGCAATCCCAGGCGACAGAGCATCTCTCTTATCTCGTTCGTCTTGAGGAAGTTTGTCAGGTTGTTCTTCAGAAGAACATTCTCCATGGCGGTAAGCTCTGGGAACAGTCGCAGTTCTTGAAAGAGGATAGCCATTCTTCGTTGCCTTAACTCCGATGGCGGAATCTCGTTCAGCGGTTTTCCGTCTATGAAGATTTCTCCCTGATAATCACTTCGAAGACCGTAAAGGAAAGCGCATAGTGAAGTCTTTCCTCGTCCAGACGCAGCGTCTATCAGGTAGCTTTTCCCGTCTTCCATTACAACCTCACGTCCCCACACCTCCGAAGGATCTCCCTCCGGCAGTGCATCCACAAAGACGTTCGGCAAAAGATTCTTTATTCTAATCTGCATTTTTCACTTTTCATTTTTAACTATAATATAGCCCACGGCAAAGGTAAGCATTTATTCCGAAATATCCTTTCCCGAAAGACAATAAAATAACATAATAAGCAAGAAAGTAGTGTAATTCAAATCTTTTTGCTAAATATCCTTTTCTTATTCAGCAATATTTATTAACTTTGCACAGATTAAAACAACATATACCTATGAATCACAATCACTCACATCACTCTCATCACCATAACTCCGAGAAACTCAGCGCCCGGGAGAAGGAACATTGCCTAAAGAAGCTACAAAGCTTCAAGCGCTCCGTAAGGCATTTCAAGAAGAAATGTCATAGCGACGAAATCTTCAACATGGAAGTCAAACGTTATTTCTACGACAACTTCCACGGTTTCGAACGCCATTGGCTACGCCACCATTGTCCTCTCTTCATACGCATCAGACTCTATCTCATGGGAGTAAATATAAAGAAACTGCACTAAACAGAGAAACTTCATCCTTACTAATACCATTATGAAAGTAATCTCAACAAGCGATTGGCACATAGGCAACCTTTTCCATGGCAACGACCGACTGCCAGAACACAAGCATTTCCTGAAGTGGCTTCTCTCACAAATTGAGGAGCAGAAACCTGACGCTCTGCTGGTGGCTGGTGACGTATTCGACAACGGCAATCCCTCTGCTGCGGCACAGTCTGCCTATTATGAGTTCCTGGCTGACGCCACACAGACTTGTCCCGGTATGCAGATCATAATAACGGCAGGAAATCACGACTCTGCCAGTCGCCTTGAAGCTCCTCGTGCATTGCTGTCACGACATAAGGTGGAAGTGCGGGGAACGGTGAAACGCTTTAGGACTGAAGACACTGAGGGAAACAGTTCATGGCAGACTGACTACGATGACCTGATTATTCCTCTCACGGGAAAAGACGGAGAAAGGATTATCGTTCTGGCTGTTCCGTATCTCAGAAACGACTTGGTGCAGAATACAAGCTACTCTGCCGGCGTAAACATTTTCCTTCGTGAACTGACACAGAAGGCGAGAGAGAAATATCCGGAAGACAAACTCCTGATGATGGCTCACATGTATGCCACTGGTGCTGACATTGCTGCTAAAGATGCCAGCGAGAAAATTGTCATTGGCGGTCAGGAAGAGGTGAACATGGAGGGATGGGAGAATCATCCGGTTTATCTGACCTGCGGACATATCCACAAAAGACAGCATATCTGGAACACGGACTGGGCACGATACACGGGCAGCATCCTGCCGATGTCGTTCGCCGAGATTGACTATCATCATGGCGTTGACATTGTGACCTTCTCTGACAGCGGCAAACCTGTAGTAGAATTCCTGGAGTATGTACCTCAGCATAAGTTACGCATCCTCCCTGAAGGCGATGAGGAACTTACTCCAAAGAAACTGCAGAAGATGATTAAGACGGAACTGGACGATAGAGCTGAAGACGGAAAACTGGACGAGAATTTTGTCTATCTGGTGCTTAAAGTGAAGCTGGAGAAGGTAAGCAACGATGACATCCGTGAACTGGAGACTCTCATCAGCACGAAGAATGCTGTGCTCTGCAAGATACAAAAGATCATTCCAACCCTTGACCTCAGCACTATCACGGGTAAGCAGCAGATACATAGCATAGAAGACATCCTCGACCGCAATCCACTGGATACACTTAAGGAAACCTTTGCCATTAAGCACAGCACGGAAATGACAGAACATCAGGAGATGATGCTCAAGCAGCTCATTGAATCCATTAACGAAGAAGACTGAACACAATGAAATTCATCAAACTTGAAATACTCAACCTTGCCTCGCTCGACCGCATAGGTGGTGAGATCATCAACTTTGAAGAGGGTGTGCTCGGCGACAGCACCATCTTCAGCATCGTCGGTCCTACAGGTAGCGGAAAGTCAACTATCCTTGATGCCATCTGCCTTGCTCTATACAATCGTGCTCCACGTTATCCTCGAAAGAAAGGTGAAAAGAACCAGGCCATTCAAATATTCGGTACTCCTGAAGAGGGCGAAAAGAACCGTCTTGCTCCTACTGATTCTCGCAATATTCTGACACGCGGCAAAAAGGAAGGCTACAGCAAACTGACATTCCTTGCCAACAATGGCGACATCTACCGCGCGGAATGGTCTGTGCGCATAAAGACAAAGAACTTCGATTCTGCGGCCTTGTCGCTCTACAAGATTTCTGTGAAGGACGGTGTGACCGTTGAGGAGCAGGCTGATTGGGAGAGTCTGCCACAGATCATCGGCTTGGGATATGATCAGTTTCTCCGCACTGTTCTCATTGCTCAAGGCTCATTCGCCAGTTTCCTTACCGCCAATGAGAATGAGCGGTATGAACTGCTTGAGAAGCTAATCGGATGCGAAGAGACATACACTAACATCGCCGCCAAGATTAAACTTCAGAAGGATGAAGCTGTTAGAGCTTACGACCAGATAGCTGCCAATTTCTCTGCCCAGGAAAAGGACATTATCCCTGAGGAAGATCTAGCTGTTCTCAAAGAGCGTATTGCCGAACTGGAAACTATCGAGAAGAATACTAAAGCGGAACTGCTGAAGGTTACGGAGGCTATTACTTGGTACATTAACGATGAGAAATTCCTTGAGAACATAGCCAAATACGAATCTGCTTTCAACGAAGCAAGGAGCAATAAAGATGCATTTGGCGAAAAGGCGGACAGACTGGCTCTGCATGATGCCACTCTTGCTGCGGTTGCTCTGTACAAAGATGTTAAGAGCATAGAGAAAGACATCAAAAAACTTGAAAAGGAATTGAAGCAGTTTGGTGATATTATCTCGAAAGGCGAACAGGACATCAAGAAGGATACTGAGGTTAATCTCACTCGTCTTCAACAGAATGCCCAAAAGGCTCTGGACGAACTGGAACGTCAAAAGCCTCACATCAACAAGGCTCGCGAGATAAAGGCGGAACTGGACGGCTTGCAGAAAGTCTTAACAGAGAAGACTGCAGCTAAGAAAGATGCAGAAAAGGCTGCGGCAAATGCCGACCGTGAAGTTGCCAACAATAAGGTTTCAATTAAGAAGGCAGAAGCAGCTCTCAAGAAAGCGCAAGAGGAAAACAGTCAACTCCTGGATAATATTAAAAAGGAAGAACAGCAGTTTAAAGAAGCTCTTGCTAAAGTTGAAAGTGACATCGCTGGTGAGAACAAGAAGATAGAAGGTGTTGATATTGAGGAACTTAACGCTGATATTGAGGCGCTGCTTCGTACCCACACTCTGATGACGAGCGAAAACTGGGAGGAGCATCGCACCCTGCTGAAAGATGGCGAACCTTGTCCGCTCTGCGGTGGCTTGCATCATCCTTATGCTGACCAAGAGGCGGCATCGCTGCGAACTAGTGAACTTAAGCTGAATCTCGAGAAGAAGCAACAGCTGCAGAAGGATTATAACCAGACCAAGAAAACCCTTGACGCACTCTTCAAAAAGAAGGATAAGGCGAACGCTGACATCCAAAAACATGCTGAGCAAATCCAGAGCAGAAAGGAAAAAGCTGCCGATAAGGTGACTAATGCCAACACTGTTCTTGAAACTGAGAAGGGAAAGACCGCTAATCTCTTGGCACAACTGAAGGAAAAGACTGATGCCCTGACAAATGCTATTGCTGCATTAAACAAAGCTGTTGACGATGTGAAGGTTAAGACTTCCACCTTGAAGCAGGAGATTGGTGACAAGGATCCTGATACCTTCGAGAAGTCTCTCACACTTGCAAGGGACAAGGCGGACAAAGCTGTTAAAGCTAAGATTGAAGAGATAGCCTTAAAGCGCGAGACTCTTAACGGAACAAAGGGTGAACAGAGCGCAAAAAAGGATCTTATTGAAAGTAAAACTGCCACTATACTCAGCAAACAGAAGGAACTGGCAAAAAAGATTGACGAATACAATCAAAACAACGAGCAGCAACTAACAGAACAAGACATAGCCCTACTCTACTCATCTACTGACAACTGGGAGGAAATGCGTGCTGAGCAGAAAGATTTGGCAAAGAAATACACATCAGCTGAGACAACACTCAAAAACGAAACTGAAGCTCACCGTGCTCATCAGGAGAAGAAACCTGACAAGCAGAAGAAAGAATTGTTGGCACGCAAGTCCGAACTGGAAGCTCTTTCTCATCAGGAACTTGTTGAACATAAGGCTCGTCTGACTAATCACGAAAAGGCTAAAGAGCAGATGGGTATGATGTTCGACCGGAAGCAGGAGGCTGAACTTCTCAAAAAGGAGTGGGAACAGATTACAGATGCAATCGGTGCTGACGGAAAGACGCTTCGAAAGATAGCACAATGTTACACACTCCGCTTCCTAATAGAACATGCAAATGTAGAGATCCGAAAATTCAACAGTCGTTATGAACTGCAGCAGGTGAAGAACTCCCTTGGCATACGAGTCATCGATCATGACCGTGCAGACGATGTACGCGATACCACATCACTGTCTGGCGGCGAGACGTTCATCGTTTCTCTCGGTTTGGCTCTCGGACTCTCCTCACTCTCGTCTCGCAACATCAGTTTTGAGAATCTGTTCATCGACGAAGGCTTCGGCACTCTCGACCCAGACACCCTAGCCACAGTAATCGATTCTCTCGCAATGCTCCAATCATCACAGGGCAAGAAGGTAGGTGTGATCAGTCATACCGACACAATGTCAGAACGCATCACCACGCAGATCCGCATCATCAAGAACGGCAATTCCGGCAGTAGCCACATTGAGATTTATCCATAAGTCTGTGAAGCGTATAATAACAAAAGAGCTCCGTACCGTAGGCAATACGATACGGAGTTCTCTTTTCGTAAATAATCGACAAATAAATCACAATATTACGGCTGATAGCCTACACCCTACACCATTTTGCCGTAAGTAACTGTATTTCAGGCATTTGAAAGGATGTAGGAAATAATTCTTGCCTACACCAGCCTACACCCTTGCCTACACCTCATAAGTCACTCAGAATGAGCGTATTAAGGAGCTGGTGTAGGGGGTGTAGGCTAATTTTATATTTATTCGGTTCAGAAAAGTACAGATTGACATCTGATGGAATAAACCTAAGGAAGACGAGGGGTAAACCTAAGGAACACGAAGGGGAAACCTAAGGATCACAACTCATAACCCTAAGGATTACCCTAAGGAACAAATACGGAAACTATAGCGGCAAAAATGTAGGGCGAAGTTTACTGAGCCGCGATTCGGGTTTCTGTAGGAGGGTGGCACAGTAGGAAGGTCGCACAGTAGGAAGGTCGCACCCCGAGCGACCAATCAGCGACAGCTGATATCAACAATCGCTACAGCTTGCCGCTTCCGCGTCATAGTCGCTGGGGCTGCGACCTTCCTACTATGCCGCTAAACTATTAAAAAAGTTCCCTCTTCAAGGGGTGTAGGGCGAGGATTTCCGAGCCGTTTCGAGCGAAAAAACCTTAATCGCGGCTCGGAAAATCCTCGCCCTACTAATTGCCATATATACGCTAAGCTATTAAAAAGTCCCCCCTTCGGGGGCTAGGGGGCTCTTGGGGGCTTAAACGCAGAAAACCCTGACGCTCCGTAAAGAACATCAGGGTTTCTCTTAGACAAACGAAAAAAGCCAACCCTTGCGGATTGGCTTTCTCTTTTAAAGAAGGGCAGCGACCTACTCTCCCACATTGCATTGCAGTACCATCGGCGCGGGCGGGCTTAACTTCTCTGTTCGGAATGGGAAGAGGTGATCCCCGTCGCTATAACCACCCAAAATATTGGTTATTGCACAAA
>JAZRYU010000121.1:0-24944 GCA_045600885.1 Prevotella sp. | reverse complement strand
GAACTGCAAAGGCTGATACAGGAAGCCGTTACGGATCAGGAGAACAGTCGTAAGGAAACTGAGAAGATGATGGCAAAAGTGGAATCAGACAGCATTGCCTCACGTCTGACCATCCGAAAGTATGAAGAGGGATTAGCATCTTCCATTGATGTGCAGACGCAGACAGTTACCTTGCTGCAGAGTAAGGCGCAGCTGTTGCAATGCCAACTTACATATTTATACAAGACACGTATGTTGAACTATTACAAAGGAACACCACTATGGACAGAATAATAGAGAAGAAGCGAGGGCTGCAGAAGAAGCACATACCTTACATTGCAGGAGGAGCATTCGTGCTGATCGTTCTGTTGTGGATTTTATTTGGCAATCACCAGAGCACCTTGCAGGTTGATGCAGAGGATGTCACCATCAGTAATGTTACGCAAGGCGAATTCAAGGACTATGTCCGACTGAACGGGACGGTCATCCCTATCCAAGTGGTGCATATCTCTCCCGAAGAGGGTGGCATCGTGATGGAGAAGGTGGCAGAGGAGGGACAAAAAGTCAGGAAAGGTGATGTCATCATCCGTCTTTCTAACAGCAACCTCGACCTTCAGATTCTCAATGCCGAAGCTGAGTTGGCAGAGAAGCAGAACCTCCTTCGTAACACGCAAGTCGCTATGCAGCAGGACAGACTAACTAATGAAACGGAGAACGTCACGCTAGAGGTGGATGTGGTGCGCAAGCAAAGAGCCTTCGAACAATATGAGCGACTTTATAACGAGAAACTGATTTCCAAGGAAATATATATGCAAGCAAAGGAAGACTTCGACTTAGCCAAGAAGAAGCAGACACTCATTGGCGAGCGGCTGAAGAAGGATGCCCAGTACCGCAGCATACAGATGGAGCAGATGGAGGACAACCTTGCCAATATGCAGCGCAACGTGGTGTTGGTACGCGAACGCAAGAGCAAACTTGAAGTGCGTTCTATAATTGATGGTGAGTTAGGTCTGCTGGATGTGGAACTTGGGCAGAGCATCACTCCCGGGCAGACGATAGGTCAGGTGAATGACTTAAGCGACTTCAAGATAGAGGCGCTGATTGATGAGCACTACATCGACCGCATCAAGGTAGGTCTCTCTGCCACCTTTGAGCGCGATGGCAAGACCTATGCCCTCACCGTCCGCAAGGTTTATCCTGAGGTACGTGAAGGTAAGTTCCGCACCGACTTGGTATTCAAGGACACTCGCCCCGTAAACATCCGTTCTGGTCAGACCTATTACCTCAACATCGAGTTAGGCAAACCCACCCAAGCCGTCCTCATACCAAAGGGCACGTTCTTCCAAACCACAGGTGGCAACTGGATATTCGTTCTTGACAAGAGTGGTACAACTGCCTACCGCCGCAACATCCGCATCGGTCGCCAGAACCCTCAGTACTACGAAGTGGAGGAAGGACTGGAACCAGGTGAGCAAGTCATCACCAGTGGCTACGAAGCATTCAAGGACAATGAAGTATTGAAACTGAAATAAGTACAACGTTACCACAAACAAAAAGAAGATTATGGATTTTATAAATTATGTTTTAGCCGCCATCAGGTCGTTGCCTGCCAAGGGACGCAGGAATGGCATCAAAATTCTCTCGTTGGGATTAGGACTTGCCGTGAGTTTGGTCCTTCTGACCAAGGTGTGCTTCGAGCAGACATACGACAGTTGTTTTGAAGGAGCAGACAGAATATGCTACGTGACTGAGAGTGCGACAATCAGTGGATCGGAACAAAGTCACGAGAGAACTCCTGGCGGCATAGCTCCACGAATGAAGGAATATTTCCCTTGCATTGAGGAGGCTTCAAGATGGACTCCCCTCACAAGCAACACGAAAGTGATACTTCAGAACAGCAAGCGCAAAGCAAATGTGGAGCGTGTGATTCTTGCAGATTCGTGTTTCTTCAAAATCCTTGATCGTAAGTGTCTGGCTGGAAGTCTCATCGAACCTCTCGGCATGAAGGCAAATGCTGTGGTATCATCGTCCATGGCCATAAAACTGTCCGGCAACGATACCCCTGCAAATGCTGCAGAAAGTGTGTTGGGCAAAGTGTTCACCCTTGAAGATGATGTGAACAATGTTGCCGTCACTATATCTGGTGTCTTTGAGGACTATCCTGCCAACTCGAGTTATCGACCTGACATAGTGGTGTCTCTTTCAAGCATCAGTATGTACGGAATGGTGGATAAGTCGGATGGTGTCGTTGGCAATGACCGCTATATGTCGATGATAAAGCTTGCCGACAAATCTGCCGTGGAGCAGGTCAACAAGGGCATGAGTGGCTTCATCAAACGCAACATATCATCCGAGGATTTGCAAGTGATAGGAGGATTTGAGATACATTTTGCTGCGCATCCTTACGAGGACTACCATAACGAGAATGGCGACACAAGGAACATGATGCTTGTTCTCACCTTTGTGGCGTTAGCACTTTTGCTTACCGCAGTCCTGAACTATCTGCTCATCGTCATCTCCAACTCTGTGAGCAGGAGCCGAGAGATGGCCCTGCGCAAATGTATGGGTAGCGACACATGGGATATGTATAGCATGATGACGGCAGAATCTCTCGTGCATACTGTTGCTGCTTGTATCATTGCCATACTCTTGGTTTACGCATCAAGGGGCACTGTAGAGACTCTCGCAGGTACATCAGTTGCTGATCTGTTTGCAGGAAAGCCTTTGTTGGTTGCGACCGCTGTAGTGATTTTTGTCTTCCTGCTCAATGCCATAATCCCTGCAGCTATGTATAACCGCATACCTGTGGCAACGGTATTCCGGAACTATGTGGCTGGAAAGAGAATGTGGAAGCGCGCATTGCTTGCTATAGAATTTTCGGCAGTAGCATTCCTTGGCGTGTTGCTCTGCATTGTCACCATGCAGTACAATCAACTCGTGACCACCGATCTTGGATTCGACTGTGAGAATACCGCGATTGTGAATCTCAGCGGATTGGAGAGTTCACAGAAGAAGAGTCTCATGGAAGAAATCCTCACCGTGCCGGATGTTGCAGATGCCACGTTCTGCAATCAGAATCCATTCGGCAGGTATTCCGGCAACAATGTGCAACTACCTGGTAGCACGCAAGCACTGTTCAATATCTCCGATGCCTACTGGAACGATTCTCATTGGCTTGATGTCATGGGCATAAAGATTGTCAAGGGCAAGCCTTTCACCGAGGATAAATTCTATGACGATGAGGTAATCATTGACACCAAGTTTGAGGAGATGCTCAAGGCAAACACCGGATGGGATGACGTTATCGGCAAGGAAATCATGGTGACAGAACATACCGATGGCAAAGCCACATCGGTCATCACGGGTGTCTTTGAACCAATAACACAAGGACTATATGCCGGCGAAGAAGAATTTTTTGAGACAAGGCCTATGGCAGCGTTTTACATTAATCCCGACTTAACATGCCAGGCATTCAACCACATCATCATCAAGTATCACAACCTCACCTCTGAAGCTGTAGCAAAGACGAAAAAGGTTATAGAAAAGGCTGTACCAAACAGAGATATGGAGATTCGTCCATTCCGGTATCTGCGTTTGGATGACTTCAAGGAAACGCTCAATGTACGTAACACGATTCTCATTGGCGGTATTGTGACATTGCTTATAGCCATCATCGGACTTATCGGCTATACCATTGATGAGGTGAAACGTCGCAGCAAGGAAATAGCCATACGTAGAATAAGCGGTGCTCTTTTCTCAGAGATTCAAGGCTTGTTCGTCAAGGACATTATGCTGCTTGCCGTTCCTTCGGTCATCGTAGGTTGCGTGTTGGCGGCAATAGTGGCAGAGCGTTGGCAGCAGCAGTTCATGGTGCATGTGGGTTTTCCGTGGTGGGTATTTATCCTAACAGCAGTTTTGACACTGTCGCTTGTGGCTATAATCTCAGTGATATACGTACGAATAGTTGCCGCAAGTAATCCTGCAGATAGTATCAAAACGGAATGAAAATAGATTGTAAATTGTAAATTCTAAAATTGTAAATGATATGATGATCAAAATTGAAAATCTCTCGAAAGTATTCCGCACTGAGAATGTGGAGACAACAGCATTGAATGGCGTAAGCCTGGAAGTAAAGGAAGGCGAGTTCGTGGCTGTCATGGGACCTTCGGGATGTGGCAAGTCAACGCTCCTGAATATCCTGGGATTGCTCGACAATCCCGATAGTGGTAACTACTACCTCGGAGGCGAAGAGGTGGGACACCTCAAGGAGAAGGATCGCACCAAGTACCGCAAGGGACGCATCGGCTTTGTGTTCCAGAGCTTCAACCTCATCGACGAACTAACAGTGGAGGAGAACGTTGACCTGCAACTCAAGTACCTCAAGGTGCCAAAGGCTGAGCGCAAGCAGCGAGTGCTGGAAATCCTTCGTAAGGTCAACCTCTCACAGCGTGCTACCCATTATCCTCAGCAACTCTCAGGCGGTCAGCAGCAACGTGTAGCCATAGCTCGCGCAGTGGTGGGCAAGCCCAAGCTAATCCTTGCCGATGAACCGACGGGTAACCTCGACTCAAAGAATGGCCTTGAGATTATGGAACTCCTCTCACAACTCAATGCCGAAGGCACCACCATCGTGATGGTCACCCACAGCCAGCACGATGCTGCATACGCCAACCGCACCATCAACCTCTTCGATGGTGAAGTGGTTGAGAATACCATACTTTGACATGAAAAATCGCTGCAATGCGGGCTAAATTATTATGTCTGCCACTCCCACCCAACCCATCAAGTGAGCTAACTGGTTTATGACGCTGCAAAAGTAAGGATTTTATTTCAAATAACCAAACAAAATCAAGAAAAAGTGCTATAAAGACTGAATGTTTGCGGGCACAGCAATAAAAAAGCCACCCAATTCGGGCGGCTTATAGGTATCTATTGTTTCAGCATAGCTCTCAACCGATTCTGTTCTTCTTACATAATTTTTTATTTGAAATATCATTCATTTAAAGGCAAAAATCTTTGCGAATCTTATATTACATCACCACTCGTAGTACATACACGGCGAGGGAGAGGATGGCGAGGATGAGCGCGAGGGGCTTTATGCGGCGGATCTTTGCCTGACGGCAGATGTCGGCTATGAGGAGGAACTTGGCGAGGGAGGCGAAGATGGCGTAGCCGATGATGACGGGATAGAGGCTTAGTCCGAGCTGACAGAGCAGATACATTCCGCCTATGCCAAGGACGAAATAGAGAAGATTGAACCAAAGGACTCGGTTCTGCTTGTCTATGACGCGATAGATGGGCAGCAGTGGCTGGGAAATGATGGTGGGCATGGACCAGAGGGAGAGGTAGAGGGCTACGTATTCTGCTGTCTGCCACTTGTCGCCAAGGAACACTGGGATAAGGAGGCTGCCTCCGAGACAGAGGAAGAGGATAGGAAGGCAGGAGATGATGACATCGAAATTGAGTATCTTAGCGGAAATGTGTGGTATATCTTCTTTCGGACATTGGGCTATCTGCTGGTAATAGACCTTGCCAACGGCTGAACCGATGAAGGACATTGGAAGAAGGAGCAGCTGGGTGATCATGGCGTAGCAGCCTATCTGATCCTTGGAGAAGAAGAGGGAGAGAATGATGACAGGAAGATTGAATGCGGCGAAGGCGAGGAGGGTGCCTGGTGCATCGTAGAGGGGGAAGTTTTTGTATTTTTTTAGAATTGATAAAAATGATGTACGATTACATTTATGATTTTTGATGTATGATGTATGATTACGGAGGGCGAAAAGGCTGTAGGCTACGGCAAGAACCATGGCTACGAAGGTGCCTTTGATGAGTCCGCAGGTGAGGACGAAGAGTGCACCGAAGAGTATGCGGAAGAGTGCCTGACTGCCGCCCTGGATGATATTGCAGACGGACATGACACCGTACATCTTCTCGCGGTTCATGATGTTCTGGAGTATCTGCAGCATGGCATTGAGGAACATATAGACAAGGAGGAGCTCGAAGCATGGGAAGGTCTTGCAGAACTCGAGGTCAAGGGCGAGTCCGACGTAATAGGCTATTGCCATAAGGGCAATAATAACGAGGGAGAAGAGCATTCCGACGGCACTGATGGCGGGAATCTCTCGCTGGTCGGTGCTCTTGACAATGGCGTACTCGTAGCCGCCGGTGATGATGGTGGCTGCGATGATTACGGTGCTGGAGAAGATGCCCCAGTCGCCGAAGTCTGCTGGCTCATAGAGTCGGGAGAGTATAGGGGTGACTATGAGCGGAAGGGTGTAGAGTATGAGGTTGCTGGACGAGAGCTTGAGGATGTCTTTTATCATTTATGATTTTCAATTTATGCCCCCGCCGAGAACGGCGGGGAGGTGCAAAAGCGGGAGAGGACGGACTATTTACAATTTACCATTATCTCAAGCTAATGCTTGAGATACGGGGGCTGTTACAATTATCATTGTTGAAATTTGTATTCTTTTGGCGAAGGGACGTAATAGACGGAGATGCCGCTGCGTCCCATCTGGAGCATCTTGGGGAAGCAGTTTGTCATGTAGAAGGCTTTGACCTCGAGATTTGATATGCGGCGAACCTGCCAGTCGTTTTCGTCGAAATGACGGAAGATGTTGCTTTCGCGTGTACGTCGCTCCAGGTTGCTGTCCTGCTGGCGGTAGGTTACGACTTCGCCGTTTGCGTCGTAGTAGCTGTAGGCTACTTCGCCAGTGAAGAACTGTGCCCAGTAGGGATGTTCATACTGGAGGATGCTCTCGACGCAATGATGGAAGGTTCCCATATAAGCGCGAGGCATACCGAGGTTGAAGACTATGGCTCCGAGGGATATCATCTTCTGCCAAGGAGAATGTTCGCCCCAAGGGTCGCGGTCTGTGGTGTGTTCGGAGGTCAGGAAGTCGGCGTATTTGCCGATGGCGCAGACGGACTGCTGTACGCTGATGCTGCGTTTTACCCCTGAATCGCGGCTCGGAAATCCTCGCCCTACACCTGGATAGCGGCGGAAGGCTTCTGCAAGATAACCGGCACCTGTAGGATCGGTGGAAGGATTGAAGACGTAGCCTTCACGGAAGCGGAGTTCGTTCTTTGGGAAGGCTGGCATCATGAGTGTGCCTTCCGGTCCGAGGACATCAAGGATGGCTGTGATAAGCTCTTCTGCCGTGCCGCGATAGTTGTAGAACTCCTTCATGGAAGAGTGTATGCAGACGACGCTTCCTGCCTTCATACCCATTTGCTGCATGAGCGAAACGAGTTCTGCGGCTGTATATTTACGGTGATACAGCAGCATGCCGATGCGCTTATGGATGTTTTTCTTTAGGAGAGAAACATCGCTGATGCCGAGCATTTTCTTCAGGATTCGCCCTATTTTCGTGTAAAGAGTCTGCGCCATGGTCGGAGTTCGGTGATCTTCTTGAAATATTTGGCTGAGATAAGTAGCAGGTTTGTGTAAAGTCCGTACTTGCGACATGCCTTGACGTCTTCGCGGGTGATGATGAGACGGTTCTTTGTGCTCGTTGTGCTAAGTCCACCGAGACGCATGGTGACGAAGTCGAGCGGCAGATAGCGGTAGGAAATCTTTGCCTTGTGGAAGAGACGAACCATCATGTCGAAGTCGGAGGCTATCTTATAGTCAAGCGAATAGCCACCGTTCTGCTCATAGACCTCGCGGCGACAGTAGAACGAAGGATGTGCAGGCATGATGCCAAAGCGGAGAATCCACGGACGGAAAATCTTAGAGCTGTAATAACGCACGCAGGTGTTGAGGTCGTCATCGGCAACGAAATGTATGTCGCCAAAGACTGCATCGACGCCGTCGATGTTGCGTGCAACGGACTCAAGAATATTGTCTGAGGTGTAGAAATCGTCGGAGTTGAGAATGCCGATGACGTCGCCCGTAGCCATTCGTAAGCCTTTGTTCATGGCATCGTAAATGCCGCGGTCTGGCTCTGAGATGAGCTTCATGTTACCACGGAAGCGGTCTTCATAGCTGCGAACAATATCTACGGTATTGTCTTTTGATGCACCGTCAACAACGATGTATTCTATATCCTTGTAGGTTTGTGCAAGGACGCTCTCGACAGTGCTGGCTATGGTGGCAGCGCTATTATATGTAGCTGTTATGATTGAAACCTTTATCATGTATGATTTTCATTTACAATTTACCATTTACAATTTACCATTAATTTTGGAAACGACACCGCAATGGAAACGACGCCCCATGGCGTCGTTAAACCGCCGCTAAAGCCAGTTTAAGTTACTGTATTGCGTTTCCATATTCGCTTTCTAACGACGCCATGGGGCGTCGTTTCCACTAAGAGACATCTGGCACCCGAAAAGGGACAAACCATTTACCAATTACCATTTACAATGTACCATTTATTAGGGAAAGCAGCAGTTTGGAGAACATGACGCTTCCTTTCTTGGTGAAGTGGGTGCCGTCTGTGCGGTTTGTAGGATATTTGAACGGCGATCTGTTGTCCCACCTGGAGATGTCGCGGAAGTCAACGTCAAGTCGCTTGCAGTTTGCTTCTTCTGCTGTGATATAGTCGGTGATGTGCAGTCCGTGATCGTTCGTGTAGAAGAAGAGCGAGGTGTCGTCTATGAGACGGTAAGGCGTGGTGAGGAAAAGGAAATAAATGTCTGGTTTGGTCTTGCGAAATTGTGAAACGCCGTATGTCTGTGCCTCAACGAACGTGTAACGACCAGGATTAGTCTTTGGCTCTCCGACGGGAACGGATGCCGTGAAGTCGTTTGTCTGAAAGTCGCAGATGACCAGCAGGTTTTTGCTCTTGTCAATGCTCTTCAACTCTCGAAGCTGGTAACGATAATCGTAGTCGGTTGTCTTGCGAAGGGTTTCCGCACGGCTGTCCTGAGACGTGAAATCGCCTGTGCTGAAAGCATCTGCAAGGGCTGTGAAGCTGAAAGGATTGAAGCTGCTGTTGGTGGTTCTGTAGCTCATGGTGCAACCGCCGAATCCGCACTGATAGACTCGCTGTCCGAGGAATCCCTGAAGGATGGCTGGCGTGAAGATGTCGAAAGGCTGTCCGAAGAAGCTGTCGCCAAGGAGGACGACTGCCTTGTCGTTCTCAAGCATGTGGCGGATGCGAGGCGAATTGTCAAGGTTTGTGACCTCTTTACGGTTTATCTTAACCTTAGCCGACGAAAGCCCTATCTCAGCTTCGTTGTTTACGATGGTCCATCCGATGATGGAATAGTCGGAGGTGTCGTAGATGGGTATAATGGGATTCAGATCGTAGAATTCTTCTGGAAGGTCGCCGCAGCCAGCCTGTTCGATCGCCTTTAATTGTGTGTTTCCGCTGTTTATGAACAGACGGAAATCGTTAGGGCGAATGACGAAGGATTCCAGCACAGCATCCTTCTGAATGGCTTCATCAAAGATGTAGAGCTCTTCAATAAGATAGTTAGCCTCCTGACTTTCCGTCCAGTCAACATTGACATTTCCGATGATGTTGAAATCAACCTTCATAATGCTGTCCGTATTCACATGGAGAGTCTGTCCATTCTTGAACTGAATGGACATCACCTTGCGCTGAGAGAACGACGGCAGCGTGAGGAGGAGGGCTATGATAGAGATGAGGAATCTGGTCATTGGGTATAATCTCAAGCTGATGCTTGAGACACGGGGGCTTAATAATCTTAAGCTGACGCTTGAGACACGAGGGCTTAGAGCTTGGCTTTTTCTCGCCCGGAGAAGTTGCGGTTGATGAACTTGAAATAGAGAAACTGGAACAGCTTGTTCTCCTTGAAGATGGAGCGGAAGCGGATCCATGCGGCGCTGAGCCTTGACTGGGAGATGATTTCCATGCTACGGACTTCCTGACCGAGACAGTCTGTATAAACCTTGCGGAGCAGATCTGTGTAAGGGAGGAAGAAGAGGGTGCTGAGCATCTTGCTGAGGATGCACTTCTTTGCATCAAATCGGAGAACGCCGTCCTCAAGATTCACCACCGTGCCGTGCATGTGGAAGAATACGTAAGGATAAGGCTGATCGTCAAAGGTGCAATGGTCAGGGAAATACTTATAAAGATTGTAGTTCCACGGAGCAATGCCTGCGCCTTTGTTCTGCACAATGCAGAGATTCTTGTAGCGCTCAGGGAAAGCGTCAATGTATTTCTGATCGCCGAACTTTCCGTCTTCATAGCGGGCAAAGCACCATTCCAGACAGCGGTCTCGCCACCAGGAAAGAGCGGCACAGCCCTCCTCGTCGTTTCGGAAATACATGTATTGCACGCAGAATCTGCCGCCAACGTCGGAGCCTTTCGTGTAATGTTCAGTGACAGCCAGCGAACAACTGCCAATCTCATCCTGAATGACCTTAGGGTCAGAGAGGAAGAAGAGATCGGAGTCAAGGTAGGTGATGTCTGGCAGCTGGTATTTCTTCATGAAATGCCAAGTGACGGAAGGACCGCAAGTCCAGCAGTACTCAGCCTTGTTTCGCGTAGGCTTTACCGCAAGGAGCTCCGGAGTCTCGAAGTCGGCAAGACGCTCCACCACCATGTGGCTGAACCCAAGAGAGGAAAGCTTCTCGTAGCTCTTGTCATCGAACGCCATGACGTAGAGTGTGAAGTCGGCAGTGACGTTCTCCAGCGAGAGATAGAGCGCGATGCCCTTGTGGATATAGTATGAATCGAAGAGTGTGCAGAAATTCATCATGGTTTACAATGATGCGATGATCTTCTTTAATGTGTTGCAGACGTAAAGAACTTCCTCCTCAGTGAGCGTAGGATACATAGGCAGAGAGAAAATTTCCTTTGCCGCAGCCTCAGTCTCAGGAAGGTCGCCCTCCTTGTAGCCAAGATACTGATAGCCAGTCATGGTATGGATAGGCCATGGATAGCTGATGTTTACGAAGATATTGTTCTCGCGAAGCTTTGCCATAATCTCGTCGCGCTTTGGATGGCGAACGACGTAGAGATAATAGGCGTGCTTGCCGTAGTCGGCATGATGAGGGAGGATGAGACCAGAGTCAGCGAGCTCCTTGTCGTAGATGGCAGCAAGTTCACGGCGACGTTCAACATATTCGTCAAGATGTGGAAGCTTGGTGAGGAGAATGGAAGCCTGAACCTCGTCAAGACGGGAATTGTAGCCCTGTTCAAGAGCGTAGTAGGTCTTCTCAGCACCATAGAAACGGAGGCGCTTCATCTTATCGCGAAGTTCCTCTGTGTTCATGTTCACCATACCGCCATCGCCGTATGCACCGAGGATCTTTGTAGGGTAGAAAGATGTTGTGGAGATAGTTCCCATAGCACCAGCTTTTCTGCCCTTATACTCTGCGCCCTGAGCCTGTGCTACATCTTCAAGTACGAGGAGGTTGTGCTTCTTAGCAATGTCAAGCAGCGGATCCATATCCACACACTGTCCGAAGAGATGAACAGGGAGAATGCATTTTGTCTTTGGAGTGATGGCTGCCTCAAGCTTAGTCACGTCCATGAGATAAGTCTGAGGATTGATGTCCACAAAGACAGGTGTAGCACCGGTAGTCACGATGGCAGAAACTGTAGGGATGGCAGTGTTAGAAACTGTAATGACCTCATCGCCTTCGCCAACGCCGATGGCGCGGAGAGCAAGAACGATGGCATTCGTTCCGTTGTCGCAACCAACGGCGAAGTTTGTGCCGACGTATTTTGCATATTCAGCCTCTAATGTTTTGCCTTTCTCTCCGAGAATGAGCATGCCGGATTCAAAGACATCAGTAACGGCTTTAAGTATTTCTTCTTTGTTAGCTTCGTATTCCTTAAGATACGACCAAACTCTTACTTCCATATATTTTGGTTTTTGGTTTTTAGTTTTTGGTTTTTGGTTTATAGAGCTCAGTGGAAAACCGCTGGGGATAATCTGAACTATTTGGCTTTATTGGTTATGAATAACCATAGACTTTACCTTTGCGTCATAGAGAAGGGCAGAGTAGTGCTTGTCGAAAGAGTGAGAGTCAAGCGACTGCAGAATGTCTGCCAGATAGAGCTCGAAGTTGTTGCCGCATGGTGCTTTCACCACAGAACGCTCGTTGAGATGAGCCACGGAGATGGAGTTCTCCATAGTGTCAGGTATGGTGAACACGCGGTCAACAGTGACGTTCGTGCGGTTGCCAAGAACCTGGATTTGGTTTATATACTCCG
This sequence comes from Prevotella sp., assembly GCA_045600885.1. GTDB lineage: Bacteria > Bacteroidota > Bacteroidia > Bacteroidales > Bacteroidaceae > Prevotella. The sequence continues at coordinate 12,828 of JAZRYU010000121.1, read as the reverse complement.
TATTGAACCCGAAATGTCCAATCATAGACTTCCCGCCTGGGAATGACATCATAAGGCTGTACTCTATGTCGAGTCCGTCATCATTCTTCTCCACGATGTTTACGCTGACATCTTCAGGCAGGTCTTTGAAGAAATGCCTTGAGATGGATATGGCGTAAGGCAATGTGTCCATCATAGCACCGCCGCCAAGTTCCTTCTTGTATCGGAAATTGTCCGGTTGGAAAGGAGGCATCGTGAAATGAACCGTAAGCAGTTTCGGAGAATCACCGTTGCCTGTCATGATTGAGTCGATGGTCTCGAACTGAGGATGCATGAGATAAACGGTGGATTCTGCGAGGAGAAGGTCTTTCTCACGGGCTATGTTGACCAGCTCCTCTGCCTCAAGGAAGGTTGTTGTGGCAGGTTTGTCAATGATGACATTGAAGCCACACTCCAGCGCCTTCTTTGCGTAAGCATAGTGAGCACTGTTTACGGTAGAAACATAAACAATGTCTCCGTCAAAGGCTTCGAGCGCATCCTCATAGTTGTCGTAGAGCGTACGACCCTGAAGGCATTCGTTGTCGTCCCAAGGCTGTCCTGCATATTTAGCAATGGAGAAATCTTCGATGTTGAGACGGTTGAGTATAGGGATTATTCTGCCCTTGATGAGGTTTGAATATCCGAGGAAAAGTATCTTGTGCATGAATGAGATAGGGTAGGGGCTTTTACTTGAAATCAATACTTGAAATGATGCTGCGTGCCTCAATATTGAATTTGCCGAAACGCATGAATTCGTTTATCTGGGCAAGAGACATCCACTTGAAATGCTCCTTCTCCTCGATCTCGTAATCGTCAGGAGCCTTAACAATCATGTTGCGGTTCTGAAGCTGCCAGAATCTGCCGCCTTCTTCCGACTGAAGAGAGTCGCTGAGCACCTCAAACTCACCGTTTACAACCTGATCAAACATATACGGTCTGTCGGCAGAGAGTTTTCGTGCCTCATAGTTTGAACAGGAAACCGTAGGAGACAGCTCGATGACGTCGATGTTTCCTGGTTCCACCTTTCCCTGAACGAGGAAATGGAGCACACCATTGATGTTCTTTACAACGAAGGCGAGCAGACCGATGTTCGGGTCTTTCACCAAAGGCTGAGTCCAGCTTGTGACCTCTCTTGAACCGGCTTTAACGCGAACGGCATTCACACTGAAATAAGGCTTAGAAGAGTGCTTTATCTCAGCTTCGCCTATCTCCCATTCCTTGAGGTTCTTGAGCGGAGTCTTCTCAACGAGGAGATCAGTAGAGAACTTCAGGTGGGTCATCCATGAAAGGATATCCTCTATGCTATGAGCAGCATCGTCAGAGAGGTAAGAGCAGATATACTCAATGCCCTGCTCTGATATGCCGTAGTCCTTTACAAAGGAGTGGAACTCAGTGAGCGACATTTTCTTCAGCACCTGAACGACGTCGCTGTCAATCAGCGGCACCATGGAAAGCACCGAACGGGAGTCCATGTTGAGGATATTGTCTTTCTTCAGCAGATCCTTTATCTGACGGAGCGAGAGCCAGCAGAAATCCTCTTTTATTGGGATGTCGTGGTCAATCTCGATGATGATGTTGCGGTTACGCTTCTTTAGGAAACGACCGCCCTGCTCAGTCTGCAACTGGTCAATGACAATCTTGTAGTCTTTCGACATGAAGAGATCAAGGTAGTTTGGTGCCTTGCCCTTATGTACTCGTGTGAAATTGCTGCGAGTGGCTTGAAGGGAAGGTGATATCTGGAGCGTGTTGATGTTTCCTGGCTCCATCTTAGCCTGGATAAGGAAATATCGCACACCATTGATGACTCTCGTGATGAAACAGAGAATGCCAATCTCCGGCTGGTTGATGATAGGCTGTTCCCATTCCTGAACGTCTTCCCCATGAACTATCTTGACCTTAAGACCTTCGATGGAGAAGAAACGGCCAGAAGAATGACCAAGTTTTTCCTGGTCGTTCACGAAGCCCCAGCTTTCAAGTTCAGAGAACGGAATCTCACGGACATCAAACTCCTCTGGCTTGCAGTGGTCGCAAAACCATTCGTCGAAGTCCTCGTTGCTCATGAGCTGCTTGTCAGTGCGCAGGGAGGAAGAGAAGAAAGAGCCTTTGAATATGTCTTTCATTATAAGTATTTATTCGGATTATAGTAGGAATATTATTTCTTTATGTAGTCCATGAAAGCCTCCATTGATCTGAGCGACTTACCCATGTCGTAATGAGTATTGGCGAGAACAAGGCAAACGGCGTCTGGAGTGAAGTCGTAGAGGTCGGTGAAGGTAAGACGCTTTACGAAAAGACCCTTCATGCAGTCGTTCATATCGTAAGTCTCACGCTTTTCTCCGTCGAAGAGGTCAACCTTGAATGTTCCACTGATAGGAATGATTACCTGGTCAGTATCTATATGGGCATGACCTCCACGATCCTCTGTGACGTGGTGCATATAGAAAATACGCTTAATGTCGATAGGTATGTCGAAAGATTCCTCAACGGAAGTGAGTATTCCGCGAGGGTCTTTTACTGATTTGAGTTCAATCCACTGTCCAATCATTTTGATCTGTTATTTTGTTTCTCGTTTTATTGTTTCAATTAATTCCCTCAGTACATTGACCTGGAATTCTGGAGTCCAGAAATTGTCTATTTCCTGATAGCAGTCCTGACGTACTTCCTCGCGGTATCCGGCTTTTTCTTCAAACCATTGGGATATGGCGCGAGCAATGTCTTCGGGATTGTTCTGCTTGAAGTATGTTCCGGTTATTCCCTCGTGGATGGCCTCAAACTCAGGCATCTGATAAGGGAAATTATCATGTGTGGCAGCAGGGCAACCGTAAGTGAGGACGTGCATTGCGGTAAGTCCGATGTTTCCTGGTGCTACGCAGAGGTCGGCATTGAAGATCAGTTCTGCATTCTCCTCTTCATTATAGCAAGCACCATAGAACCAGACATTATCAGTAAGTGATCTTTGCTCAACCAAATCCTTCAGTGCAGCCGCTTCAACTCCGTCGCCTACAATAGCGAGGTTGTATTGCTCGCCTTTATCCCTAAGCAAAGACATTGCTTCAATGAGAAGGTCAAGACGCTTCACGGAGGTGAGTCTTCCGATGAAGATTAGCGTCGGGAAATCGTTGCCGAAATGCTTCTGGAAGATATCCGAAGGAGTCAGATTGCTGCGGAGAACAATCTGATGCTGATAGTCAAGCGAGTTGTGGATGGCGAAGAGTTTGTCAGCATCAAAGCCTTCCTTGATCATCAACTGTCGGGCGTAGTCTCCGTATGTTATCACTTCTGTTCCAAGTCCGAAATAAAGCTTCTTTATGGCAGCTTTCAGTCGGCTTTCCTTTCCGTACCATCCGTGAGTCCAGAAAGCAACGTGCTTCTTGCGATGGAAAAGAACGCGCTTGATGAGTAAAGCCCATGTTGACCAGAGAGCAGGCTCGCCAATCATTATCACTAAGTCGTGACTGTCAATGGCTTCTGCCATTCCGTCTATCCAATAGCCAGGGATATGCTTTCGCCTGATGGTCTTAAGCGTTTTGGCGTTCTTCAGCACGGAAGTGTCAAAGGATTCAATGCCATCGAAAGGTTCTCCGAAATACCAGTCCATGTCAAACTCATTGTCCATAAGTTGATAAATGGCTTTGCGGTATCTGGCAGGCATATTGTCAATCAGGCAGATGGAGATCTCTCTGCCCTCTTTGTCACCCTCTAACTCCCCCACAGGAGGGAGGACTGAAGGACGCTCAAGGGGATTTACAGTAGGGCGAGGATTTCCGAGCCGAGAATCCGGGTCAAAGTCAGCGTCAGAGTCTGATGCTTTGTTGCCGTCAGTTTCTTCAATAGTTATAGGATTATTTGAAGCCAGCAGCAGGATGATCGTGATGAACATACCGTTACTGAGCAATGTGGTAAAGAGCGAAACATTGAGGATTCCTGTGAGAGTAGGCAGGAAGATTACGAAGAGATCGTATTTGTTGTAGCGATAGGATAGGGCTTTGATGAAGCATACTAAAACCAGAAATACTACGCCGACAATGATAAAGCCTGCTAATCCCCATGCTGCCAGTCCGTCAGTTAGGAAGAAGTTGGCGTTGGCATTCTGCGTGCCAAAGGCTACAACCTTTCCAAGAGGCTGATCGTAAGGGTAATTGTGGGCTATGGCATTGACGATGTTTATATGACCATAGTGAGTGTAAGGATGTTCTGCAAAGAAGTGATAATAGAGCTGAGTGAGCCAACCAGCCACGCAGACCGTTCTCACAAGGATGAGGCTGGCAATGGTGAAGAGAACCTCGTCGTCCTGAAAGAAACTTATTACGAGACAGATGACCGTGATAGGCAGCATCAGGGTAGAATGGAGACGCTGTGAAATGATGTCTTCCTTCTTCTTTAGCAGGTAATAGAAACAGATAAGAACCGCAGGGAGGAAGAATGTGAGTTTCTGCATGTCAACCATGAAGAGCAGCAGATATCCTCCCATAACCATCAACACCTTTATCCACTTCTTCTGATTAAGATAACATACCAGCAGGAAAGGGAAGAATGCGCCAGAGAGCCAACCTTGGATATAGGTGACGATGACAAGGAATCCCGTCACCTGATCTGAATTGTCTTCGCGGAAATCGTAAAGCATCTTTGAGTCTGTGAAGAAGTTTACGAAGTGCATCTGTCCTGCTCTTGTGGCAACGAAAATCAGTACGAGAGCCAAGGCTGTGAGTTCTATCAGACGGAAAGGTATGGCAGGAGTCATCTTCAGACTGCGGAAGAAGTTCCAGTCCTTCTTAATGCCAAGGAAGAAGGAGAAAAGTGCGCACATCACGGTGACGTAGATTATGCGCTCAATCTCGTCCACATTCCACATAACCATCATGGCGTGAATAAACGGAATGTAGATGAAGAGATACATGAAGAAGCAGAGGAAGGAGACTATTGTGTCAAGTCCCTTATAGACCATCAGCGGAATAAGCGAGAGCGTGATCCATGCCACATAGCCTATTGGCGACATCTCGATATAGTCAAGGTCGCCGATGTAATGAAACAATCCCACGACAAAGACATCATAAACGTAGTCGTACACGAAGATGTACAACAAACCGCAGATGAGTTTGCCGATGATACTGTCAGCGTTAAGCAATATGTCTAACGCCTTCTTCATTTATTTGAACATGCTTGCTATGTTCTTTCTCAGGAAAATAGAACAGAGGAATACTCCCGCAATCATTGTCATGGTGATTACGAAGAGCATACGCTTTGGTCCGGCAGGTTTTACCGGCTCGGCAGCACCCTTCAGGATAGTGAATACAGGAGTTTTCTCCTGAACCTTTGCCTCAGCCTGGTGGAGCTGGTTCTGCATGGCAGTGTAAGTGTTGTACTTATACTGCATGTCGTTCTCCATGTCTTCAATCTCGCTGATCACGCTTTGTAGCACAACATCCACGTTTGCATCGGCAAACTTGCTGTATTTCTCGCGCGCTTCATTGTAGGCACGCTCAGCCTTGTAGGTGAGGTTCTGGTAGTATTCGAGGTCAGTCCTTGCCTTTGTGGTACGATATTCAGTGATGAAAGTCTGGAGATGTTCGCGTACGGAATCTGCGAGAATGCGGCAGACCTTAGGGTCTTGCGACTGAACGGCAATCGTGATTACGCTGGTCTTTGAGTCAACGCTGATGCTGATGTCGTTCTTGATAGTTTCAACAATGTTGTCCTGCTCCTTGCTGAGGGAGTATGGGCTGTCAAAGCTGTCTGTTGCAGGCTTTTTCTTTTCCTCTTTGAATAACTTCTTGAGATACTTGTCCCACGATGGCTTCTTCTGGTTGTTGTTGAGATAGTCGAAGTAAGTGGTGCGAACCTTTCCGTCTTTTGTCTCAATCTCAATGTTGAACAGATCAGTGATGAACTTGTTGTCGGTCATAAGATCCGGATAAAGCTTCGGATTGATGGCGTCAACGGAAGCCATGTCTCCCAAGTCGAATCCGAAGGAGGAAGCGATGGAACTGAGTCCGCCGCCCTTCTCTGTGGCAATTTCCGGTGCAAGCTTCGTGTCGGAAGCATAATACCTTGGCACAGCGAAGATTATATAAGACGAAATGGCTGCTACGATAGGCAGGATAACTATGAACCACCATTTCTTTTTCCAGAGAATCTTTGCTGCTGAATCAGCGTGAATAATCTTAACGTTCTTATTATTGTCTTCCATTTGTTGGGTATGTTTTTTTTTGTATGGTTTGTCAGAATAATCTTTTTCCCGTGCTTCCAGGTCGGAATATTCCGGGGTAATGTTCAAGCTTGTAATCCGTTTCGTTGCCTACAATCGTGATGACGTCAAAGCGGATAGACTGGAAGAAATGACCCGTGTATTTGGCAAAGGCGTAAGCCGCTCCAATGAGGTTCTTTTCCTTCTGAAGAGTGACTGCATGAAGTGCAGGGATGAAGTCTTCACTCTGCCTTGCTTTCACCTCAACGATGACAAGGGTATTGGTGTCGTCTTCGTAGGCTACGATGTCGATGTCCTTGTGTCCGTAGTGCCAGTCGCGTTCCAGAATTGAATAGCCTTTACGTCGCAGATGCTCTTCAGCCACCTGCTCTCCCCATGCTCCAAATTCGTTATGTGCAGCCATAATTTACTTGCTTTGCAGTGGTTAATCTTCTACAAAATTGCGAAAAAAAGTCCGTTTTCCGGCTTTTTGCCTCTGCGTTTATGAGAAAAAACGGGCGAAAAGTTGATTTTTTCCTGAATTTCTTTATTAATTAATGAATATTTCTTAACTTTGCGCGCTATGTTTTGTACATTGCACGAAATAATCTAACTGAAAATAAACAAAAAAATCATACTGCTATGTTCTCAAAAGAAACCTACATAAACAGAAGAAACGTACTCAAAGGACTCATGAATGATGGCTTGCTCATCTTCCTGAGTGGCAATGAAGTTCCTAATAATTATCCGGCAAATGTCTATTATCCTTTCCGCCCTGACTCATCTTATCTTTACTATTTCGGAATCATTCGCGACGGACTTGCCGGCGTGATTGATGTAGAGAGTGGTGAGGTTGCGCTGTACGGAGACGACGTTGACGTAGCCGACATCGTATGGACAGGACCTGTGGAGTCGCTTGCTTCTCAGGCAGAGAAGGTTGGCGTCAGCAAGACTGGCTCTTTCCAGCAGTTCGTGGATACCGTGAAGGCGGAAAGCGCAAAGGGTAGGAAGATTCATTTCCTTCCTCCTCATCGCCATCAGGAGAAGCTTCTTATTCAGGACATGCTCGGCATTCATCATTCTAAGCAGACAGAGGCAGCAAGCGTAGAGCTTATCAAGGCTGTTGTCAAGATGCGCTCTGTGAAGGAAGATCAGGAAATAGCTGAGATAGAGAAGGCTTGCGAGATTGGCTACAAGATGCATACTGCTGCAATGATTGCCGGTAAGCCTGGCGTTACAGAGAAGTATGTTGGTGCCGTGGTTACTGGCGAAGCAATGAAATACGGTTGGCAGGTTTCTTTCCCAACAATCCTCACTATGCACGGCGAGATAATGCACGGCGGTCCGCAGTTCAAGCCTATTGAGGACGGAAGACTGGTTCTCTGTGATGCTGGTTGTGAGAATGAGAATTTCTACTGTTCAGACCATACCCGAACATTCCCTTCAAATGGAAAGTTCAGCCAGAAGCAGCGCGAGATTTACTCTATTGTTGAGGCTTGCCATGACTATGTTCTTGATGTGGCAAAGGCTGGCATCAAATGGCGTGATGTTCATATTGAGGTTTGCAAGCGCATGACAGACGGACTGAAGCAGATCGGACTCATGAAGGGCGATACTGAAGAAGCTGTTGCTTGCGGAGCTCACGCAATGTTCATGCCTCACGGACTCGGTCACATGATGGGCATGGATGTGCACGACATGGAAGGTCTCGGACAGCGTTATGTTGGCTTTAAGGACACAGAAACTCCATCAGATCAGTTCGGACTCTGCTATCTCCGTTGCGGCCGTGAGGTGGAGGAAGGCTTCGTGATGACAGACGAGCCAGGTATCTATTTCATCCCAGCACTCATCGACGACTGGAAGTCACAGCATAAGTTTGAGGACTTCATCAACTACGATCTCCTTGATACTTACCGCGACTTCGGTGGCATCCGTATAGAAGACGACATCCTTATCACAAAAGACGGTTGCCGATTCCTTGGCGAAAGCCGTATTCCTTATCATCCAAACGATGTTGAGGAATTCATTGCTGCGAATAGATAAAAACGAAACGGCGAATCATCGAAACCTCGAAACGGCGAATCATCGAAACCTCGAATCATCGAAATCTCGAATTATCGAAACATCGAATCTGGAAAAAATCAAAAATCAATAAATAAAACTACAATGAGAAAAATTTTAACACTTGCACTCTGTGCAGCGCTTTCTGCAAACGCTTTTGCAGCTAAGCCAAAGAAGGCATCAAAGGAAAGCAATGCTCCTGTCTTCACAACAATCAAGGCTCATCCTATCACTTCCATCAAGAACCAGAACCGTTCAGGTACTTGCTGGGACTATTCTACTCTCAGCTTCTTCGAGAGCGAGATCCTTAAGGCTACAGGCAAGACTTACGACCTCTGTGAGATGTTCGTCTGCAACAAGGACTACATGGATCGCGCTATCGTGAAGGTTCGTATGCACGGCGATGCTCAGTTCGCTCAGGGTGGTGCGGCAGAGGATGTTCTCGCTACACTCAAGCTCTACGGTATCTGTCCTGAAGACGCTATGCCAGCTCCTGGTACTCTTCAGGGTGATTCTCTCGCAAACTTCAACGAGTTCTTCAGCGTGATGGAACCTTATGTTGACGCCATCGCTAAGTCTGAAGCTAAGAAGATCTCTAACCAGTGGAAGGCTGGTCTTCAGGGAATCCTCGATGCTTACCTCGGCAAGTGTCCTGAGAAGTTCATCTACGAAGGCAAGGAATATACTCCAAAGACTTTCGCAGCAAGCCTCGGCATCAACTTCAATGATTACGTTTCAATCACTTCTTACACTCACCATCCATTCTACACAGCTTTCCCTGTTGAGGTTCAGGACAACTGGCGTCAGGGCTTGAGCTACAATGTTCCTGTAGATGAGATGATGGCTATCATTGACAATGCTATCGAGAACGGCTACACAGTGGCATGGGGTGGCGATGTTTCTGAGGAAGGTTTCACTCGCGACGGTCTTGCTCTCGCTTACGACGACAATGGCATTCGTGACCTCGCTGGCAGCGACCAGGCTCGCTGGCTTAAGCTCAGAGCTGCTGAGAAGAAGAACGTCATCGACTCTCTCGGCGTGAAGGCTCCTGAGGTTGATGCTACACAGGAGATGCGTCAGCAGCGTTTCGACAACTGGCAGCTTACTGACGACCACGGCATGCACCTCTACGGTCTTGCAAAGGATCAGAACGGTCGTGAGTACTACATGGTGAAGAACTCTTGGGGCGAGACTGGAAAGTACAAGGGAATCTGGTACATGTCAAAGTCTTTCATCAAGCTCAACACTATGGACTTCATGGTAAACAAGAACGCTATCCCTGCTGACATTCGCAAGAAACTTGGCATCTAATAATTGAATTTTAATTTTATAATTTTTAATTTTTAATTTTCACTTTTCACTTTTCACTTTTCAATTATTAAATGCACTACTCCTGGACATACGATATTCCAGACGAGGCACGCTTGGAGAAGGCTACCGCACTGGCAGAGCAACTGAATATTGCTCCGCTGCTTGCTGACATCCTTATCAAGCGTGGCATAAGCGACGAATCTGCCGCAAGGCGTTTCTTCAAGCCGCAGCTGAACGACCTCTACAATCCTTTCTTGATGAAGGATATGGACGTTGCTGTGGATCGCTTGAACGAAGCCATGGGGCATAAGGAGCGCATTCTCGTCTATGGTGATTACGATGTCGATGGAGTGACTGCTGTCACACTGGTTTATAAATTCCTTAACCAGTACTATTCCAATATTGACTACTACATTCCTGACCGCTACGATGAAGGCTATGGCATTAGTTCTCAGGGCATTGAGTATGCAAAGGAGACTGGCGTATCGCTTATCATCGTACTCGACTCAGGAGTGAAAGCTTTCGAGCAGATAGCCTATGCCAAAGATCTTGGCATAGACTTCATCGTCTGTGACCATCACGAACCGGACGAAGACCATCTGCCTGATGCTGTTGCTGTGCTCAATCCGAAGCGCCTCGACTGCCCTTATCCTTTCAAGGAACTATGCGGCTGCGGCGTGGGATTCAAGTTCATGCAGGCTTTTGCCAAGAACAACATGATTCCGTTCTCTAAGCTCATTCCGCTTCTCGATCTTTGCGCTATGAGTATTGCCTCAGACCTCGTGTCCGTGACTGACGAGAACCGAATACTTGCCTATTATGGACTTAAGCAGATGAACAAGAATCCGAATGTCGGAATAAAGGCTATCATTGATATCTGCGGACTTACAGGTCGTGAAATAACCATGAGCGACATCGTCTTCCGTATCGGACCTCGCATCAATGCCAGCGGACGAATGGAGAACGGGCGTGAGAGTGTTGACCTCCTTGTGGAGAAAGACCTCAACCTTGCTCTTGAAATGGCGAAGAATATCAATGAATACAATGAGCAGCGCAAGGACATCGACAAGCAGATGACGGAAGAAGCCAACATCATCATCGAGCTTCTCGACGAACAGCAGGAACAGCATTCAAGCATATTCCTCTACGATTCCGACTGGAAGAAAGGCGTTATCGGCATTGTTGCGTCGCGTGTTACGGAGATGTATTACAAGCCGACCATCGTTCTTACCCGTGATGGCGATCTGGCTGTCGGTTCTGCTCGCAGCGTCGTAGGCTTTGATATCTATTCGGCGGTGAAGAGCTGTCGCGATTTGTTCCTGAACTTCGGCGGTCACACATACGCTGCCGGCGTAACCCTCAAGTGGGATGACCTGCCGGAATTTGAGCGCAGGTTCCAGGAATATGTCGATGCTCACATTGACGAATCGAAGATGAGGCCGACGATGCTTATAGATGGCGAACTGGCTTTCCGTGACATCACCCGAAAACTGCATAACGACCTTCGTAAGTTTGCGCCTTTCGGACCGAACAATCAGAAGCCGGTATTCTGCACGCACAACGTGATGGACTATGGCGCAAGCCGTGTTGTAGGTCGTAATCAGGATCACATAAAGCTTGAACTCATTGACTCTAAGTCGTCGTATGTCATGAACGGAATAGCATTCGGACAGAGCCAGGCTGCGAAATACATTAAGTCGCGCCGTTCCTTCGACATTGCTTATACAATAGAAGACAACCTCTTCAAGCACACTCCGCAACTTCAGATAGAGGATATTCGCGTGAGTGAAGAAGCTGTCAGTGAATAATTCCCCTATCGTTTCATAGAAAATGGATAATTGAAGGTGGATAATTAACCGTAGCGTCAGTAAGGCGTTATCAAGTTTATCCATTCTCAATTATCCATTCTCATTTTTAACTTTTCACTTTTCATTTTTCATTTTTAATTTTTCATTTTTAATTCCCCCAATAAATGACCCTATATCCCAAATTGATTACCGATGCTCTCGCTACCGTGATCTATGCAGGCACAAAGAAGAACCTCATAGAGAGCGAGATGCTTGCTGACGATGTTCGCATCGATGGCATGAAGGTGGAGTTTACCCTCATATTCCCGAAAGAGACAGACCCTTTCCTTAAGTCAACTGTTAAGGCGGCTGAAGCTGCTATACATTATAATATAAGTAAGGAGGTCGAGGTAAACATAAAGATAGAAACCAAGCAGAAACCACGACCAGAGGTTGGAAAGCTCCTTCCGAAGGTGAAGAATGTCGTGGCTGTTAGCTCTGGTAAGGGTGGAGTAGGAAAGAGCACAGTCTCTGCAAACCTTGCCATTGCCCTTGCGCGACTCGGCTACAGTGTCGGTCTTCTTGACACCGACATCTTCGGTCCTTCTATGCCAAAGATGTTCTGCGTGGAAGAAGCGAGACCTTACGCTGTTGAGGTGGAAGGCCGTCAGCTTATTGAGCCTATAGAGCAATATGGCGTAAAGCTTCTCTCCATCGGTTTCTTCGTTAATCCTGACACGGCTACTCTCTGGCGTGGCGGAATGGCTTCTAATGCCTTGAAGCAGCTTATTGCCGATGCCAACTGGGGTGAGCTGGATTACCTTATCCTTGACACTCCTCCTGGAACTTCCGACATTCACCTCACTCTTCTTCAGACCCTCGCCATTACAGGTGCAGTCATCGTCTCAACTCCTCAGCAGGTGGCACTTGCCGATGCTCGAAAGGGAATTGATATGTACAGCAACGAGAAGGTTAATGTTCCTATTCTCGGACTTATTGAGAATATGGCTTGGTTTACTCCTGCTGAGCTGCCTGAGAACAGATACTACATCTTCGGACAGGGTGGATGTAAGAAGCTTGCAGAGGAAATGAATGTTCCGCTCCTTGCACAGATTCCTATCGTTCAGTCTATCTGCGAGAGTGGCGATAAGGGAGAACCTGCTGCGCTTCATCCTGAGCTGCCTACTGGTCAGGCTTTCCTCGCTCTTGCTCAGTCTCTGGTTACCGTAGTGAACAAGCGAAACCGCGAACTCGAGAAGACTAAGATTGTAGAAACTCACTAATAGTTCTATAACTCGGCGGTTCCTTCGCCGGGTTTATTAAATTTTATTACTGTCCGGTAAAATAATGTTAACAGAAAACGCGCTTGATTTTTCCCATTGTCGCTGATAAGTGGGCGCAGGAAAACGGTCGCAAGCTCCCAGAAAACTGCCAAACGCAGAAAACGGAAACATTAGAAAACAATTC
>JAZRYU010000120.1:0-10910 GCA_045600885.1 Prevotella sp. | reverse complement strand
CTCCAGAACAGAACAAACGAAAGTTGGGCTGAGTCCTGAAACAGCTCAGAACCCTTTTCGCGCAACCAGAAGTCAAACAGTTTAAAAAAGAAAGAGAAAATGCTTCGTTATTACAAGTATCAGAGCAACAGCAACATTGAGTCTGTAAAGGGCTTGTGGTTCCTCCGCATCAAGCACGGTGAGACCATAGACCTCGAGAAGCTTGCAGAGCACATGGCTGACCACAACACTCCTTACTCCAAGGGTACCATCTACGGTGTTCTCAAGGACATGGTGGCTTGCACCAAGGAGCTTATGCTTGACGGCAAGAAGGTGAAGCTCGGCGACCTCGCAATCTTCTCCCTCGGAGTCCACTGCAAGGGTGCTGACGACCCAAGCGCAGCTACTGTGCAGAACATCCGCTCGTTCTCGTTCAAAGCCCAGGGCACTGGCCAGATGCGTCCAATGACCGTAGCTCTCCAGGCTAAGCTCAAGGAGCTTGACGAGTACTCGGTGTAACCTTAAGGAAAGGCGGCGAACAATAGTAACCGCCTCTCCTTCCTAAAAAAAGAATGTCTATTTCATGTATGAGTTTTTGGTAAATGATAATCATATCTCTTTTTCCCCCACTGCGGTTCGTGAGAATAGCAGTGTTTTCTGAAAACAAACTAAAATTCAAAATATATGAACATCAAGAATCTCTTTTCCCGGTCAAGCGAGAATGTCACTCCCATGGAGCGTCTCGCTATTGAAAAGGCTAACGCTTTTGAGCGTAGCCATCCACACATCGTTAACGCTATCCTGATTATAGAGGCGATAATCTTCTTCTCCGTAATCTTCATGGAAGCACCAATCTAAACCCTAAAAATCCTATGAAAAAAGAAACAATCTCAAATCTCCTCAAATTCGTCATCGGCTTTCTCTCTGCCATCCTCGGCGGTCTTTCAGCCAACGCAGCCGTAGCTGCCGCACCCGAAATCATCACTTTCGCTGCATAGCCTCTAACGCGCAGCATATCAGAAATCCCATAATCCCTAAATGTTATGTATGACATCAAGTTATCTCCGCATTTTAAGTTATCTGAATTCACACGTTCGCTCACGGCCACCGCCCGAGGCATCAACAACGAGCCGAGCCTTGTCAGCGTCTCCAACCTCCAGTATCTCTGCGAGAAGGTCCTTGAGCCTCTACGAGCATTCGCGAACCGCCCTATCTTCATAAGTAGCGGCTACCGTTGCCTAGAGCTTAACAAGGCTGTCGGAGGAGTCTCTGCGAGCAACCACCTCGGCGGATGCGCAGCCGACATCAGCATCCCTGACAACGATACTGGCGAGGTTTGGTTCAACTGGCTGCAAAAGAACATCCCCGACTTTGACGAACTCATCACCGAGCGCAACACGTCCGCAAGCAGGAATTTCTGGATTCACGTTGCCATTCGTCAGTTCGACATAAACCGTAAGAAAATTATTAAGAATCTCATCAAAGACAAGTAACTATGATTACAGATAATAAAACACTTATTGATTTCACACTCCATAAACTCACGTCTATCACTAAGGATATGGAGGACATTGAAAACGCGACAGCAGATTGCAAAATAAACGACGATCTTAAGGAATTTCCATATTATTACCTTATATATGCAAAAGATTCTCTTCGCCATTCGAAAGAAAGACTATGGTCTATCCTTGGCGATGCCTGCGATTTTGACCTCAAAAAAATCGTAGATGTAGTAGAATCAATGGAAAAGGAGGGCAAATATGGCGAAGATTAAACCCTTCACGATTTCCCTGACACTTTCGGGAAAAGTGGATTTGGGATTTGCTAACGGATGGGATCCGTGGCAAGAATCCCTTGCAACGGCTATCATAGAAGAAGCAACAAGAAACGGGGTAACTCCCGAAGTGAAAAACTTGGCGTTTGGCCAAAAAACAACATATCCAGGTTATTTGGTATTTTATACAGATTCATCAGATTAATCATGAAACAGATTCACATCCTTGACGCAGCGGAGCCTCAGCGCTCCGTTGCAACAAAAGACGGCTCAATGACAGTGCAGCAGATTACGCTGCGTGAGCTGACAAGCGCAAGTCCCCACACGAAGCGCATCATCGTAGAGAACACCAGTGGCAAAGACCTACAGCCGTATGTGGGGCAGCCAGTGGCATGTAAGATAGAGAACTGGCTGACCACCTCAAAGGAAGGCCGCAGTTTCAACAACCTCCGCGTTCGCGAGGTGATCATCCTTGCAACCGCAGAAGCATTCTAGATCCTCGCTCTAAATCCTAAATGTTACAATGGAAAAAATCCCTGCAATCTTGGAGAAGTACGAAGGAAGTTTCCGCGTCACTCCAGAACGTCCGACACGACGGAATAAGGACGATAAACACGAATTCCGCAAAGTAAAGGCTGAAATCTTCCATTGGGAAGAGACTGACTCCATGGATATCTTCCTCTGCCCACCGAAGAACCCAACGGCTGCAACGACAAAGGTCGTGAAGCGATTTGAATGGGGCGGCTCCATCAGCCGTAGCATCTACGGCAAGTACCGCATCAACCTACCCGCCGAAGATAATGATGGCAAGCCACTCGGTTCTATGACACTCCAAAAGTACGCATGCTCTGCGCAGAATTGGATAGAGGAAGACAGGAAGACAGCCACGTTTGAAACACCTAAACATAAAAAGAAAGCAAACAAATGATAACCTATCTACAATCTATCAAAGATACCAAGACGCAGCGCTGCGACTTTGCCACGTGGAACGAGCTTGTGAACTCGCCTCAAACGGCTGAGTACATCAAGCAGTACCGAAAGACAAAGAACATTGATTTCAAGCAGCGTCTGCCAGCCGTGAACTTCCACGGCTACGACCCGAAAGTCCTGAAAGGGCTTGGCGGCTCACGAAAGCAAGCTGACTTGCTCCCCACTGGTCTCTTCATGCTCGACATTGACCATGTGGCAAACCCGAAGCTGTATTGGGCTTTATTGCAGCAGAAGATGCCAAAGGAGGAGCTTGAAAGTCGCTTGGCTCTCGCGCATGTAACTCCATCGGGCGAAGGACTCCGCATCGTCATGAAAGGCGAAAGCAGTATCATGGATGACCAAAAGAGCCTCGCCGCTCTCCTTGAGGTAAAGCACGATGTTTGCACGAAAGATCTCTCTCGTTGGAGCTTCGTGCCAACGGTAAGGGACATCCTCTATATTAACCCCGAAATACTTTTTGCAGCCCCTCCCGACCTCCCCACAGGGGGAGGTGATAACCCCAATGAAAAAGAACAGAATCCATACGCAGACTATTACTCTAAAAGAGTGGAAACTAAGAAAACGATACCCGCTAAAGGTAACATCCTTCCTCCCTCTGTGGGGTCTTCTCCCCTCCTTGTGGAGGGGCTGGGGGAGGTTTCAGAGGAGGTCTTGGGCTATCCCTCAACCTATCACTCCATCCCGTACAAAAAAATCGTTGAGGCGCTCATCCAGTACCACGGCGGCACGCCGGAAATCGGCGAGAGGCACGCACGCATCATCACGCTTGCCACTGACCTCAGGTTCATCACAGACTCCAACGTGGATTGGCTCATGCAAATCGTTCCTGATTTCGGCAAGCCGCACCATGAGAAGAAAGATGCAGTCACTTGGGCTGTTCAGCACCACACTCTTCAAAAGACTAAGGCACTTTCTGCTGTTCTTAATTGGATAGAAAAGGGAATTGCCCTTAAACCGACACGAGAGGAGGAAGATGCTCTCTTTGCAGAGAAGGAAGAAGCACGCAAGCAAGCTCTCGCATCCATTCCGCAGATTCCTGAGAAGCTCCCAAGGCTCGTTGAATTGCTGACATCAAAGGTAATGCCGTTCCAGCGTCCTGCCGTTGCATCAATGGTATTCCCTGCTCTCGCAGTGCATGTTGGCGAAGCAACATTCATCAGCACAGAAAACAAGGAATACGAACTATCGCTCATGGGAGTGCTCGTAGGTAAGCAATCAGTCGGAAAAGGCTGCATTGACGCTCCTATCAAGGAAATCATCTTTGATATTGAAGAAGAGGACGAACGCGCCCGAGAGGAAGAAAAGGCTTGGGCTGAGTCGCAGCAGAACAAGGCTGCAAACGACCAAGGTACATCGCGCCCGAAGAAGCCTATCCGAATCCTCAATTCCGATGTAACGCCAGCCGCTCTACTCCAACGTCTCTACTCAGCGCAGCATGATGGCGACCGAAAGGACCTACGCTGCTTCACCAAGGTTGAGGAGATTGAAGAGCTTTACAACATGTCGCCAGTAGGCGGCCGCCAGCAGATTGCTCAGCTCATCAAGAAAACTTGGG
The DNA here is from genome assembly GCA_045600885.1 of Prevotella sp. Lineage (GTDB taxonomy): Bacteria > Bacteroidota > Bacteroidia > Bacteroidales > Bacteroidaceae > Prevotella. The sequence continues at coordinate 6,612 of JAZRYU010000120.1, read as the reverse complement.
ATGTTGGCAAGATTGGCTCGGAAAGATTCTCGGCAAACTCGGCAAACTTCACGACAATGCTCCGTTGGAATTGGGTTGCTTCCTGCACGGCAGACAAGGCAAGAGCCTTCTTCGGGAAATGCCTTACGGACGGTACGCTCTCGCGCGTGGATTTCGCAACGATCATTGCGCCAGATGAGGATTTTGAGTTCATCTATGGCTTCTACGACGAAGCTTTCCAAGACGCCTTGCAGCCTTACATAGACCGCCTGAAAGCGTTCAAGTGCGAAACAAGCGCAAGGGGCAGAAGAATACCTTTCCGACTCTCGCAGCTTGACGACCTTGAAAAAAAAGCTAACGACTACATCAAGAGTCACGCGAAGGAAATGCCTGATGATACATGGGTCTCGTATGCTTGGCGAACAAAGTTCATCGCAATGAAAAAAATCCTTCTGCTTTACATTGCCAACGGCGGTCAGTGGGAAGATTGCTTTGAGGATTTCTTCTTCTGGAGTCTCGATTACTCGCTTTGGGTGAAGATGAACCTCTACTATGAGAAAGCGCGTGAAGGTTTTGAGCAAGAAGAAATCTTCTCAAACGTATCTATCAAAAGTCCTCTTGATTTGGTCGGCCAGACATTCTCAAAAGACGAAATACAAAGAATCATGAAGAAGCATGGATTTAAAACCGAAATATCCATTTATCTTCATAATCTAAAGGCTCGTGGCAGGATTGAAAGGATTTCCAAGACGGACTACAAAAAACTAACTAACTAACTAACTAATCAGAAATTGTGTTGGGGTATGTATTGCCCCACACATTTTCTTCTGATATAGAACATCCTCATGTTCTTGAATAATGATTTATATTTTAAGGAAGCCAATTAGCGCAAATTATAACAAATTTATTCCACAAATATAAATTAATATTTATTGTCATTAGTGAGATAATTTGTACCAATTAGCGCCAATTTGTTTCAAAACTTCGGTTAAATATATAGAATATATTATAGTCTCACGCCATACGACTGCTTGAGAGTTTCCATTACAAAGATACTTTGGATGCGACCGATGTATTCAAGTGTGCCGACCTTATGAAGGATGAACTCCTGGTACTCCTTCATACCACGCACGCTGACCTTCATCATAAAGTCGCAGTCGCCACTTACGTTGTAACATTCGGTAACCTCCTCCCAACTGTTCACAATCTCTCGGAACTCATCTGCCAATGAGCGGTTGATCTGCTTGAAGCTGATGTTGCAATAGACTGTGAAGCTGCGGTCGATGCGGTCGGAATCAATGATCGCCGTATAAAGCTTTATGTAGCCTTCACGCTCCAGTCGCCTTGTGCGCTCGAAAGTAGGCGTGGTGCTGAGATGAATACGCGCAGCAAGTTCCTTGTTTGTCAGTCGGCTGTTCTGCTGCAGTTCGCGAAGTATGCGGATGTCAGTATCGTCCAATGTTTGTAATTGTGCCATTCTTTTTTATTTAATATTTAGGGGTGTTTATAGAATAATCATCTATTAATATGGTGCAAAATTATAAAAATATTCTAAAATACCTCTTGTATTTTTATTTTTTTATCTTTTGAAGTAATTTTGCAGTCAAATTGAAACCTATTATCCTTATGGCAACAAACTTTTCCTACGAAATTCTCCCTCCTTTGAAGGGCAACAGCATAGACAGCGTTTACAAGATTGTGGACAAGCTCCAGGAGTTTGATCCTAAGTGTATAAACATCACTTCCCACCATAGCGAAACTGTTTATCGTGAACAGGCTGACGGCTTGCTTCGTCGCAAGGCTGTATTGCGTCGTCCCGGTACTGTAGCCATCGCGGCTGCCATTCAGCAGAAATACAATGTGCAGACGGTTCCGCATATCATCTGCAAGGGATTCACCAAAGAAGAGACAGAGTATGCACTTCTAGACCTCAACTTCCTTGGCATTCACAATCTGCTGCTGCTTCGTGGCGACTCGAAGAACCTGAATGTGCCAAAGAGTCAGCTTCATCTTTATCACGACCATGCTACAGACTTGCAGCAGCAGGTAAACGCATTCAACCAGGGCTTGGACATTGATGGCGAGACTATCGATGGCATAAACACACCGTTCTCTTACGGCATGGCTTGCTATCCTGAGAAGCACGAGGAAGCTCCTAATCCAGTTTCTGACCTTCGCTATGCAGTAGAGAAGGTGAAGAACGGAGCGAAGTATCTTCTCACACAGATGTTCTTCGACAACCAGAAGTATTATGAATTCGTGGAACGTGCGCGAGAAGCAGGCATTACAGTACCTATAATCCCTGGCATCAAACCTATCGTTTTTCGCAATCAGATGAATGTATTGCCAAAAGTTTTCCACACAGATATACCGGAGCCTTTTGCTGATGCCCTTGCAAAATGCAAGACAGACGCTGAAGCAAAGGAAGTGGGCGTGGAATGGTGCATAGAGCAATGTCGCGATCTTATCAAGCATGGCATTCCTTCGCTCCATTTCTATTCTTATCTCGCTTCCGATAGCGTGGCACGTGTGGCGAAGGCGGTGTTGTAAAATGGTAAATGGTAGATGGTAGATGGTAAATGATAAATGGTAAATGGTAAATGAAATGATCTCAGCAATACGTAGAGAATTACAGCATAGAATACTCGTTCTTGATGGCGCGATGGGCACCGTCATACAAAACATCAGCGAAGCTACTGGACAGGATTTCGGCAAGAACAACGATATGTTGCCGCTCACTCATCCTGATGTGATCCGTTCCATTCATCGCTCTTACCTTGAAGCAGGTGCCGACATCATAAGCACTTGCTCATTTGGTTCGCAGCGTATCTCGCAGGAAGAATTCGGACAACAGGATAACGTTCGCGAGATGGCACTTACTGCGGCACGATTGGCACGCGAGGAAGCCGACCGCATGACTGTAGAGAATACAGAGAAACCTCGTTTCGTTGCGGGTAGCGTCGGTCCTACAGGCAAGATGCTTTCCATGTCTGACAATGCGGAAGATGCAGCTGCTCGAAGCATTACCTTCGACCAACTTGCAGATGCTTACCAAGAGCAAATTACAGCTCTCATTGAAGGTGGCGTAGATGTAATTCTCGTTGAAACAATCTTCGACACCCTCAACGCGAAGGCGGCAATCTTTGCCGCGCAAAAAGCGATGGAAATTATCGGTCGCAAGGTGGAACTCATGCTTTCTCTTACCATAAGCGACCAGAGCGGACGTTCTCTCTCTGGACAAACCGTAGAGGCTTTTGTCACAAGCGTCACACACGCAAATCCGCTGAGCATCGGTCTCAACTGTGGACTTGGCGCAGATGCTCTCTTGCCTTATCTTCGCCAACTTCACGATATTGTAGAAAACATAAACCGCGACTCATCAGAAGCCAACAACATTTCTGATAATCCCGACCGCGTTTCTGAGAACCAAATCTATATTTCCTGCCATCCGAACGCAGGTCTTCCCAATGCTTTTGGCAAATACGAAGATACACCTGAGCTGATGCTCTCGCAGCTTCAGCCTTATTTCAACGAGCATCTGCTCAACATCATTGGCGGTTGCTGTGGCACAACTCCCGACCACATCCGCCTCATCGCAGAAAAAGCAGAAGCTGCCCCTGGAGTTTTTAATCCAGCAGAATTAGCCCCCGTTCCCAAAGCTCTAACTTCAGCCGCAGTCGCCCCCGTTCCCGAAGCGTCCGCTTCGGGCTGTCCTTCATCCCCAAGTTTCCCTCTTCGCCTTTCTGGTCTTGAGCCTTTCGCACCTATTCTGGACTCATTTACGAATATCGGCGAGCGTTGTAACGTGGCAGGTTCACGCAAGTTCCTTCGCCTCATAAACGAGAAAAACTACGACGAAGCAATATCCATAGCACGAAAGCAAGTGGAAAAAGGTGCTCAGATCATAGACATCAACATGGACGACGGACTTCTCGACGCTCGCGAAGAGATGGCGCATTTCGTCCGACTCATAGCCGCCGAACCAGACATCGCCAGAGTTCCTCTCATGCTCGACTCCTCTCGTTTTGAGGTAATTGAGGAAGCATTGAAGTGGGTACAGGGAAAATGTATCGTAAACAGCATCTCCCTAAAGGAAGGCGAAGAAGTATTTCTCGCTCGCGCAAAGACTCTCCGTCAGTTTGGAGCAGCCGTCATCGTAATGGCTTTCGACGAAGAAGGCCAAGCTGTAACCTACGACCGCAAGATTTCCATCTGCAAACGTGCTTACGACTTGCTTCGCATTCGTCTCGATTTCCCTGCCGGCGACATCATCTTCGACCCGAACATCCTTACCGTAGCAACAGGTATGGCAGAGCATCTCGACTATGCCTATGACTTCGTGCGTGCTACGGAATGGATTCACAATAACCTGCCAGGAGCAAGGGTTTCTGGTGGACTCAGCAACCTCTCTTTCGCTTTCCGCGGAAACAATTTCGTTCGTGAGGCCATGCACACCGTTTTTCTCAAGGAAGCGAGAAAGAAAGGCATGGACATGGCTATCCTAAACCCAGCCACAGCCCTACCATTCGACAGCATACCAGCTTCGCTCCGTCTCGCCATCCATAGCGTGCTCTTCACACATCGCGACGAAGAAGCGACAGAACTTCTCATCGCCTTGGCAGAAGAAATCAGACAGAGAAAGGAAGCAGAAAAAGCTGCTACTCCAAAAGCAACAACCGCTCCTGCCCCATCTGCCACCGTTCCCGAGGTTTCTCCCTCGGGTTCAGCCCCTGTTCCCGAAGCATCCGCTTCGGGCATTAAAGTTCCTTCCCTTTCTTCCCGTCTCAAAACCGCGCTCATAAAAGGCGATGACTCAACCCTAAAGCAGGATCTCACGGAGGCGCTTAAGGAATACGGCTCTGCCCTCAACATCATAGAAGGTCCGCTCATGGAAGGCATGAACGAGGTCGGAAAACTCTTTGGCGACGGCAAGATGTTTCTCCCGCAAGTGGTAAAAACCGCTCGCACCATGAAGCAAGCCGTCAACATACTTACAAGTCTTGACTCATTACAGGCTTCCTCCGAATCAGGACTTGAGAAAGCTCCGAAATATCTTCTCGCTACAGTCAAAGGCGATGTCCACGACATTGGCAAGAACATTACCGGCGTTGTCCTCTCGTGCAACAATTTCAACGTCATAGACCTCGGCGTAATGGTTCCTGCCGAGAAGATTGTCGAGACTGCCATCAAGGAGGATGTTGACTTCATCGCTCTCAGCGGACTCATCACCCCTTCGCTTGAGGAAATGCGTCACACGGCTGCTGAGCTGAAGAAAGCAGGTTTCAGCAAACCGCTTTTCATCGGTGGTGCTACTACTTCCGAGATGCACACAGCAGTAAAGATTGCACCTGAGTACGATGGTCCTGTATTCTGGGTTCACGACGCTTCGCAGAATCCTGTTCTCGCCACCCAACTTATGAGCAGCGAACGCGAACATCTCATAGCCACTCTTCGCTTCAAGCAAGAGCAGCTTCGCCAGGAAAACGAGAGGAAGATGACCGTCATCGGCGACTCTTCAAAGCTGATCGTCCACAGGAAGGTTATTGATTTCAGCAAGACCACCGTTTGCCCACCTTCATTCATTGGCGAAAGCGAAGTCATGGACATCAGCATAGACACCCTTATTCCTTATATTAATTGGACAGCCTTCTACCATCTGTGGGGCGTAAAGGATGGTTTGCAGGAAGCAGAATCCTTGCGCTCAGATGCAGAAGAGATGTTGAAGCATATTGCTACCAGCCATTCCCTAAAAGCCAAGGTGGCGTTCTATCAGGCTAATGGCGAGGAAAGTGGCATACACATTAATAATAAAGGAGAAAAGACATTCATTCCTACGCCACGCCAACAGAAGCTCAACAGCAACGGCGAGGCTCTCTCCCTTTGCGATTTCGTGGCTCCAGAGCCTTTTTCTGACCATATCGGAATCTTTGCTGCTACTATTTCCGAAAGTTTCATCAAGGAGATAGAAGATTTCAAAGCCTCTGACGACCAATACAAATCTCTCCTTGCGCAAAGTCTTGCCGACCGTCTCGCAGAAGCAGCTTCCGAACATCTTCACTCTGATGTGCGTCGTCGCCTCTGGGGATATGCTCCAGAAGAGAATCTTTCTATCAAAGATTTGTTCAAGGCACATTACCAAGGCATTCGTCCAGCCATAGGCTATCGCTCTCTTCCTGACCAGAAGCAGCTCTTCACGCTTGCAAAGCTCATAGACTACGACTCTCTCGGCATCACACTGACAGAGAATGGTGCCATGTACCCGCAATCTTCTGTAAGCGGAATCTACATAGCAAATCCAGAGGCAGAATATTTCATCATATAGTTTTTCTGTCAAAAGCCATTCTTCAAAAGTCTTTTAAAAGTGTATTTCATAGAATTTTATTCTACAACAAAATCTAATAATATAAATAATATTCTTTAATAAAGATTTCTCTTTGCCATATTATTCTTTAATCATACCTTTGCACTCAGAAAATCAAAGCCGTGCACCGCTCTGCGAGCGACAAGCACTATTTTCTGAGCACGAAGCGCAAAGCTATTTTGCACTCAGAAAATCAAAGCCGTGCACCGCTCTGCGAGCGACAAGCACTATTTTCTGAGCACGAAGCGCAAAGCTATTTTGCACCCAGAAAA
>JAZRYU010000119.1:0-34319 GCA_045600885.1 Prevotella sp. | reverse complement strand
AGTTTTCCAAGGGCTTCCAAAGTAGCGATAAAGTAAACATTAAAGCCCTATTTTCTGTTATAATATCAAGTCATAGGGCTTAACCTGCTTGAAATACATGTTATTCAATATGTTACATACGTTTACCGGACACCATTAATTTCTAATCAATAAAAATACTTTAATGAGAGTTCTACTTTGAACTTGGATTTTAGTTGCTTGTCAAATTGAGTTTGTCCGATGAGTTCGTCTGCGCTTGCCATTCTCAATTGCTCCATGTTGTAAAGTCCATCAGGTATGTAAGTAGCGACAAGGCTAAAGTCCATGAAAACTGAAGAGTAACCTATACTTGCACGAGGCCAGATAGAAGCAGGATTAAGGTAATCCTTGGATTTCAGGCTTTGCTTTTCGTTGTAGTTGCTCGGATTCAGATATGTAAAGCCACCATTCAATGGAATTCCGTATTCTGCACCAAGTCCGAGATAGATGGTGTTTTCACATTCGTGCTTGAAGTTTATTCGTAGTTCTGCAGGTATGGCTATGTGCTGAGATGTAAGATATCCTTCCATGAATTCGCCAGTAAGTTTTGTTGACGTCCAAAGATTAGAAGTTCCTGATGTGTATAGATACTTAGCACCAAGATAAAGGTTCAGCCACTTGCACTTATGGAAGATTCTGAGTCCGACCTCTCCAGATCCCACGAACTCTGTACCGCCTGTAATTCCCAATGAACCTCCAAGGTTAATGGAAGCAAAGCGGCAGTCATCACATTTGAACATGGAATCGAACGCATTGTCCCAGAATTGATGTCTGCTACATTTTTTCTGGGCAGAATGAGTCACTTTGTTCAGTTGGTCTGCAACCTTTTGTGAAGATGGTTTGAGCTTGGCCTGCAAACCTTCAAGGAAGTATGAATAGGAGCAAATGGAAGAATAATTGTTCTTATAAGCATTCTTGTTGGCGAAGAATTCATTAGCACACATGTCTGACACTTCTTCATAATACTTTGACGCAGGGTAGAGGTTCAGGAAAGCCGTATAATCATTCACTTTCCTTACCTTTTGCTGCATCAGCAAACCGTAATCTGCATCGCACCTCAAGCCTTTTGTCTCTTTATTGCTCGGGTCAATGTTCTCTATGTAGGTGCAAGTGCTGTTTACTTGCGAGAACCTGTTCTGGGCAAGTTCGTCCTTTGCCTTTGCAAGGAGGTGTGAAACAGAATCCAGGCGCAAGGATTCGGAATACTGTTTTATCTTGTTTTTGTAGTTGTCGTCAAAGACTCTAATATCGCTATATTTCAAGTAAACAGTTTCTTCTACCTCACGAAAGTCTTTCTTGGTAAGCACCACATTATTGTACGCGTATTCTTGCGCATATTGCAATGCAAGAGTCTTGTTTGCGTCGTTGACGAGGCTGTTTTTTGCAACCAAACAGAGGTTTTCAGGAGAGTTCTGAGATCTTTCTATCACAGTTGTTGCCAGCTCGTTCCAAATTCGTTTGGCAGTTGTCTCGTACGAGCCATTCTTCTCTTGGAATCCTTTTGCAGAATAGAGATCCTCGCAGCTCTTCATAGCCTTTTCATACTCTTGATTGCTTTTGTGGAAATCGATGATCTCCATGTTGAGATTGTATCTGCTTTCATCGTCGATAGACAATTTTGAATATTTGTCCGCTTCCAACAAGAAAGTGCTTTCGCTTCCCGCTTTCTTTGCCGCAAGAACTGCTTTCCACTGCTTCGCCTTAGCTGCCTCTTCCGCTCTGCGCTCAGCTTCCATACGTCTTTCCCATTCGATCTCCTCGCGTCTTTCACGAGCTTCGCGACTTGACCTTTCTGCGGCAGTTTCAAAGCGTTCTTTGAGTTTGAATGGAATACCGTTACGTCCTAAATAAATAACGCCATCGCTGTAGTTGAATGTTGCCGTTTTGTAGATCGAGTTGAAAACACGTTGACTCAGACCGTTCTCCCTGGTTATTCGTAATGTTATTCTTCCTCCTGATGCAGTATATGTTCCTGAAATGGTAATATTGTCGGAATCTTGCTTACCCCACCATAGAAAATCGTGCAAACTCCATCCTTTGAATTGCCCGCTATTAACTATCGGGAAGTTGCCGAGAGGTTTGCATGAGAACGTTCCATTTAGGTAGAACGATATTGATTCATGTATGTATGCAGGACCTCCATCTGGATCATCCTCTTCGTAAAAACCTGCCTGAAATCTCTGGCCGTAGGCACTGAATACCAATATTGTGGTAAAAATGAGCGATAATAATCTTTTCATGTTATATATGTTAGTAAGTTTATGGGATTATTCCCAAATCAATCGTGGGCAAGTGCAACCGTAAGCCTCGAAGGTGTTGCTGAAGTTGTAGTATTTATCGCCACCAGTGACTCTTTCCTTCAATGTGCCGGCAATGTCAGAAACAAGGTCGGAGCATGCGCTGGTGTAAATCTTGGAATACTGATTGTCTTCCCATCTCCATGGTACACTCTTGTCGTCCGTTGACCTGACGAAGTAGCTTCCGCTAATTCTTCTTAATCCTGCTCCAGCCACCATGCAATCACTCTCTGCGCCCGAAACATTTCCGATGAAATAGTTGTATGCCAAGTATGTGCCATAAAATGTTCCTGCAATGCCTGCAGCGCACTTTTCTGTTGCTTGTATCAAACCGCGTACGGAGCAAGTACGGACATAATCGCAATAGCTTGAACCCAAACCGAGGATTCCTCCGACAAGACTTCTTCCCGTCACATCTGCTTCCACTGCGCAATTTTCGTAATTTGAGCCTTCTGTATAGCCGGAAATTCCACCAACATTGTCTCTTCCTGAAACTGTACCAGAGAATTTGCAGCCGACAACATTGGCGCGGATAGCAATGCGGAAATGGTCAAGTGAACCGAAGATTCCACCTACAGAATCAGTTCCTACTACATTGGTGTTAGTAACCTGTATGTTGCTGAAAGTGCAAGCGTCGTTTCCTCCCTCGTGTGAGATTTCCTTAACTGCACCAACTGCACCTCCTACAAGAGTTCCCTTTGATGTAATATTAGATGTCTCTACACTACAGTCAGTTACGACAACATTGCCTCCAAGATAACCTACCAATCCGCCAGTTACGTATTCATTGCTGCTTACAGTGGTGTTCTGTACATGGCAATCTTTTATATTAAGTACAGAACTTGGGGTAATGCCTCCAGAATATGTGTTAGCTGTAATCTTACATTCAGACACGTTGCAGCCTGAGATGTTCATGCTTTTATCGTTTATGTCACCAGAAGCATCACCCGAAATGCCTCCAGCACCTATCTGTGCCGTAACGTCGGTGTTTATGACATCGTTGTTCCTAATAGCGTTTATTGACCATCCAATAATTCCACCAGCATAATTTGTTGCAGAGATATGTGAGCCTTCCACTTTATTGTTGGAGATGGCGGTTTCTGTCTTGCCTGCAATACCGCCAGCGTTTTCGTTGACAGCCTTCACAGTAGTTCCGACAGCTGTGCAGCCTGATATGCTGCTTGTGTTGAAACCGCAAATGCCTCCAGCATAGTCAGAAGTAGAAGTTACATCAGAATTTTCCGCCTTGCAGTCTTCAATTTTACCATTATTTATACCGACGATACCGCCTGCGTTATCTTTGACAGCCTTCACAGTTGTTCCGACAGCTGTGCAGCCTGATATGCTGCTTGTGTTGAAACCGCAAATGCCTCCAGCATAGTCAGAGGCAGATGTTACATCAGACTTATCTACCTTACAGTCTTTAACATTACCATTATTTTTACCAACAATACCGCCAACGTTCTCTGTACCTTTGATGTTTATAGAGTTTGCGGTGCAGTTGCTTATGGTTCCGTTTGAGAGAACTGCTGTAATACCACCTGCCATGGCAGATCCTTCGTTCAGGATCTGTGCATTGCTAACAGTACAGTTGCTAACTGTTCCACCATTTATCTCTGCGCAGAGTACTGCTGATTTATCAGAGCCAGCGGATATTGACGCACCATTTATGTTTAGGTTGCTGATTGTGCCAGAGGTACTTGAAAATAGCGCACTTAGCTGCGAACCGCTCTTTGTGTTCAAACCTTTTATTGTATGGTTAGCTCCGTCAAAGTTTCCTGAGTTCAGATTGATAGGTGTCCAATCTATGTCCTTCAGATTTATATCTTGAGTCAGTACATAGTATTTGTTTACAGGTGTGGATCTGGCGAGTAGGGCTAACTGTGAACCAGTTGCTATCTGGTAAGGGTCGGTTTGTGTGCCAGTGCCACCATTGAATTTGCTTGCAGTTTTACCACTCCATTCCTGTGTTTCCAATTCTTGTGTAATGAAAGAATCAACAGTTTCTTCATTGTCTTTTGTACAATTGGTAAGTGATAACACAAAGATTAAGCAATAGCCGATATTTAGTATCTTTCTCATCTCGTTTTACTTCCAGTTAAGTTGTTCCTTGAGTTCCATTATATATTCTTCGTCATATCCCCAACTGTTTATCTCTGAGCCGTAAACCTTTCCTCCCTGAAAGCCAAGAGAGCCAGAGAGAATGTTTGAACCGTCATCAGGGATAAAGGCGAAACCGTAGTATTGTACACCGCCTTGGGTTGTAACGAGCTTCATGTGGAAATTGTCAGGAAGACTTTCCTGCATCTGTGTGAAGAACTGCTTGGGACAACCGTACTCAACGATTCCCTGAAAGAAGAGTTCCAAACGACTCTGCCATTTTCTCACGAAGGCTTCTGGCGAAAGTTTTGTTGAGGACGATTTTGAAGTACGCTGCTGTGTACGTGCTCGCTGTGCTGATGCGTCTATGCTACCAAAGGTAAGCATACCTGTTGCAAGGGCGAGAAGAATGAGTTTTTTCATAGTTATTGTATTTTTCGTGTTTGTCAGAAAGTGTTTCTATCTTTTTTGTTAGTGCAAAGGTAAAAACTATTTTCCGAAATCGCGCATTCCATTTTGTTCCAATTTTGTTTTTTGCGTGTTTTTCCTTTGTGATGGCATAAAAAAGCCCGATATTCGTGGGGAATATCGGGTGTATTACATTGCCACAATCTTGAACTTCCGCCATACGGGATGCTTGCGGTAGGCGGCGATGCTTTGGGCTGGGACATGGAGAGTGCCGTAGTGTGTGAAAGTGTCGGCACTGATGTCTTGCGGGGTAGGGCGGTGGTTGTAGATGTCGGCGAGGGCGTTGCAGCCTTGGAATGAAGGGCCGATATTTATGCAGGTGGAAGGAATGGTGATTGACGTAAGCGAGGTGCAGCCTTTGAAGACATACCAGCTGATCTGTTTCACGCCTTCGGGCAGATTAATGCTCTCCAAAGAGGTGCAGCCACAGAATGCTGCATTGGGCAGTTCTGGTGTGGAAGGTGGGATGGTGACGGTCTTGAGGGATGTGCAATCCTGAAAGGCATTGGAATCAAGATGGATTACGCTGCGAGGGATGGTGATGTGGGTGAGCTGACGGCAGCCTTGGAAAGCGCTGTTGTAAACGCGCATTATGCCGTCGGGTATGGTGTATTCGCCTTTCTTTGTGGCAGGGCATTGACGGAGTATCTTGCCTTCATTTGAGAAGAGAACGCTGTCCTTGACATAGAGCCAAGGATTGTTATTGGCAACGATGAAGGTGTCCAAAGACTCGCATGAGGCAAAGGCTCCATTGTTTACGCTGCGGACGTTTCCCGCAAAGTAAACCGACCGTAGTGACGGACAGCCAAAGAAGGCGTTGTTGCCGACTTCGTGCATCCAGGAGTTGAACTCGATGTTTCGGATGTTCCTTTTGCCGAAGAATGCTTTCTCGGCAACGGCTATGACGCTGTATGTGCGACCGTGGAAGGTCACGTTGTCATGAAAACTCAGAGTACTGTCCTTTACAACATCTGCGTCTGTATCCGTTATCATTACGCCGCTAACACCATGATAGTCATACACCTTATAGCAGAATCCGTCAACAGTGAATTCCTCTGCATACCAGAATCGATAGAAACTTACGCTGCTGACAACAAGAATCAAGGTTGCAGCTACGCTGGAGGCTATTGTTCGCCAGACGTTGGATTTCTTACGATTGTAGTATGCATCAAAGTCTTCAATAATCTGCTGCGCATTGGAGTAGCGGTCTTCAATGTTCTCTTGCGTACATTTATTAATAATACGACGAAGAGTTTTCGGCAGTCGTACTCCGCTTTTTGTGGCTATAAGCCGAATGATAATGCCGAAGGAATAGATGTCTGATGCGGCGCAGAGGGCGGTTGTGTTTCCGCTCTTCAGTTCGGGAGCAGCAAAAGATGTTGTCTTGCCGAGCGACGAAACCCAATCGTCGCTGCAGCTGTAGCCGAAATCTATGATGCGAACATTATCCGTACGGCGTGTTATGATTATGTTCTGAGGCTTAAGATCAAGATGGATAATGCTGGCTGAATGTAGGTCGCATAGAGCCTCAAGCATCTGATAGATGAAGCGTCTCAGGTTAGTCTTGTCGCGAAAATAGTCTGGAGACTTTTCTAATCTGGTCTCAAGAGTGTCTCCATCAATATAGTTTAGAGTCAGGGAAAGGCTTTGACCGTCGTCGTTTATCGAATGATAACGTGGAAAATAGTCGGAAGAAAGTTCGGAGCCTATGCTGTATTCCTTGATGAAACTGTTGCGCATGCGCTTGTCAGCATACAGCTCTGGACGGAGTTGTTTTATGAAGAGTCGCTGTCCGCCATGCTCAGCATCGTATGCCTCCCATGCCAGGCACGTGCTGCTGTCGTACTTTTCCAGTCGCATGGCATCAACTCCCTCGTAAGGAAGTTCCTGCGATGGTATCATTTCGCTATAGCCATTTGACATACAAATTTGATAATTGAAAATTGAAAATTGAAAATTATTTTGCGGCGAAGCCTCATTGTCATTGATAATTGAAAATTGAAAATTGAAAAATGAAAAATAGGCTGGCGCGCAGCTCTTTTCACTTTTTCCCTTTTCACTTTTCCCTTATTACATTTATTCCGCCATTCTTACCGCAGACATAGCTCATGGAAGGGAAGCCTGTGCGAAGCAATCGGTTGCAGAAGAGTGGTATGCCTGAGACGAACTGACTGCAGTGGAATGTATCGTCTTTCTGGAGCTTGCTGTTCTGCGATTCCAGAACGCGGAAGGTTTCCTCACCGAGATACTCAAGCGTAATCTTGCGGTCAGGACTCCAGGTGACGTAAACCTGGTTGCCTATAGCGAGATTGGACGAAACGAGTATGTTCCTTTCGCCCAGAAGTTCGCTGGTAGAGCCTTGAGTCCCTTCTTCCGTCTTATTGCAGAACTCCGTGAAGTCTTTGTAGCCTATGAGTCGTGACAGGACATTAAGCGTGTTCCGTGACACGCCGCCATCCTTCTCCTGATAGCCCCAGAAACGACGTAGTGTAGTGGCTGAAACCATATTCTTCGTGTGCGTGAATACAATCTCTGCAAGCATGTCAAAATGTCTGCGTGTCTGCATCTTGTATCCAATGAAGATTTCTATTCGGTTTCGTAAAAGTGTATGGCTTTCTTGCATGAGAATGAAAAGACTGAATTAGAACTGCTCAAGGATTTCTATTCTATGGTTGATGTCGGGATGCGTTGCAAACATGTTTGAGAAGAAACTTGAGGCTGAGTTGAGGCTGTGAGGATAGGCTATGAAGAGCTGGGCAATGTCGTCGCGCTGGCAGTCCTGGAGTCCCGGGTCGTCGGAAATCTTACGCAGGGCTGAGGCGAGGGCAAGCGGATTGTGTGTCAGTTCTGCGCCGCCGGCATCTGCCATATACTCGCGCTTGCGGGAAATGGCGAAGCGAGTGACGGACATGAAGAGCCAGGCGATGGCTATGCATACTATTCCTACTATTAGGGCTATCAGTATGCCGGCACCTTGGTTTTTGTTGTTTTTGTTTCCGCTGCTGAAGTTTGAGCGACTTCCTCCGCCGTACCACAAGACGCGCTTGAACATTTCCCAAACGAGGGAAAGGACTGTGCTGACGATGCCGACGAAGATGATGGACGTGATGAGCAGTCGCGTGTCGCGATTGCGAATGTGCGTCAACTCGTGGGCAACAACGCCGGCAAGCTCCTGATCGTCGAGAAGATTGATTATTCCCGATGTCAGCGTCACGGCGTAGCTCTTCTCGTCAATGCCAGAGGCAAAGGCGTTCAGCTGTGGATCGTCAACGACATAGAGCTTCGGCATCTGCATACCGCAGCTCATGCAGAGGTTCTCTACAATGTTATAGACGCGCTTGTTCTCCCTTCTCTCTAACGGCACGGCACCCGTGGCTGCACGGACGATGGAGGAGTGGAAGAAATAGGCGATGACGAACCAGATGCTTACGCCTCCCACGACCCACGGCAGGCAGGAGAGGAACTGACTGGTGACAGCCGAGAAGTCAACCTGAGCGACGTACTCGCCATAGCGGTCGTAGTAGCCGTCGCTCAGGCTGCTCATTATTGTAAGGAATACCCATATCATTCCCAGTATGATGCAAGGAAAGGCGAGGAGCAACAGCAGGCTGTAGATGTTGTTGCGCCTTATCTGGGTATGTATGCCTACGTACTGCATTAGAACTGTACTTCTGGAGCCTTAGTGACTGTAGCGCGTTCGTCAGAAGAAATCTCAAACATAGCCTCCTTGTGGAATCCGAAGGAACCGGCAATGAGGTTTGCTGGGAATGACTGCACGTTTGTGTTGTAGTCTCGGGTAACTGAGTTGAAGTAGCGGCGAGCTGCTGCAAGCTTGTTCTCGATGTCGGAAAGTTCTTCCTGAAGTTCGAGGAAGTTCTGGTTAGCCTTGAGGTCTGGATAGGCTTCTACGGAAACCTTGAGGTTTGCGAGTGCCTGACCGAGCTGCTGTTCTGCCTGGATCTTGTCGCTGATGTTTGTAGCGCTCATGGCTGCTGCGCGAGCCTGTGTAACCTTGTTGAGTGTCTCTGACTCATGGCTAGCATAGCCCTTTACTGTTGCTACGAGGTTTGGAATGAGGTCGTGACGCTGCTGGAGCTGTACGTCGATGTCGGCAAACGCCTCTTCGCGACTGTTACGAAGTCTTACAAGACCGTTGTAGATGCCTACGAGCCAGAGTGCTATGATCACTACGACTACGAGAATGATGATAACTGGGAGGAGCATAATAATTTTTGGTTTATGGTTTTTAGTTTTTGGTTTTTGGTTGTATATCAATACCTTTGTTATTTATTTCTGTATTCGCGAGGTGACATTCCCGTGCGTTCCTTGAAGTATTTGCCAAGGAAGGACTGTGAAGGGAAATGGAGGTCTTCCGTGATTTCCTTTATTGAACGTGAAGAGTTTCGCAGCTGAACTCGGATTTCGCGGATTACGTAGTTGTCAATCCATTCGTTCGGAGTACGCTGAGAGACAGCCTTGATGGTCTCGGACAGATATTTCGGCGTAATCTTCAGCTGTTCTGCATACCATCCTACGCGGCGTTCCGTCTTGTAATGTTCCTCCACGAGATTCATGAAGCGGAAGAAGGCATCGTGGGAACGGTTGAAGTTCTCTGGATAAGTGGTCTGCTGACGGCGGATGGCATTGCTGACGACGTAGATGAGCGACATGATGAGCGTCTGAACGATGTCGTTGCGGAAGTAGTTCTGAGTGTCCTGAATCTTCTCCTTTATTAGAGAGCAGAATGTCTTTACATCTTTTATCTCTGATGGCTCAAGGGTTACGATGGAGCGCATTCGGGAGAAGAGGAAGAGGCTGTTGAGTTCCTTAATGTCGCGAACCATCTCGTCAAAATAATCCTTCGACCAGATCATTGCCATTCCCTGAAGGTTTTCAGAGAAACTGAAATTAGCTGTAACGCGGTCTTTCTGGATGATGATGAGGTCGCCCGGTTTAACGATTCGGTCTTTTGTGTCAACGGTAAACTCTGCTTCACCCTCAAGGCAGAGTGCCACGATGATATGCTCAGAGCGTCGCGGCTCAGAGATGATAGGCAATTTGCTCATGTCGCTAAGGAGGATGAGGTCGTCGCCGATGTTTACTGTTCCTTCTATCTTAAGGAGTTCGTCAAGGTTTGCTATCATGCTGTCTTCTTTTGATTTTAGGATATGCCCTGCCGAGAACGGCAGGGGAGTGTCTGAACTTTTTGGTGTTTAGCGCATTGCGAGCGCTTTGTTTTCTTCTGCTTCCATGATCTCACGTTCGCCAGGACCTTTGTCGTTTATGCCGCAAAGGTGGAGAATGCCGTGGATGATGACGCGGTGTAGTTCTTCTTCGTAGGTTGTTCCCTGCTGCTCCGCATTAGTGCGGATGGTGTCGAGCGAGATTACGAGGTCGCCGTTGAGAATGTTGTCCTCGCAGTAGTCGAAGGTTATTATGTCTGTGTAATAGTCGTGCTGCAGGAACTCTCGGTTGACTTCAAGGATTTTCTCGTCGTCGCAGAAGAGATAGCCTATTTCGCCAACCTTCTTTCCGTGAGCAGCAGCAACGCGCTTGATCCACGCCGTAGTCTCGCGGCGCTTGATCTTTGGGAAGGTGATGTTTTCTGAATTGTATGTTATCATATTTCTTTTTCCCTGCAAAGAATTGCAGGGCATAATCTTATTTTTTTTGTGCACTTTTGTGCCACATTGAGGTGCGCTGCCCTCAGCGCACCAAGGACGAATTTGCCTTGCGGCGGTTTGGAAACGACGCCTCATAGCGTCGTTAGTGCGCGGATTTGGTTTGCGGCGGTTTGGAAACGACGCCTCATAGCGTCGTTAATGTGCGAATTTGCCTTGCGGCGGTTTAACGATGCCATGGGGCATCGTTTCCATTGCGACCTTCTATCCATTTTGCTCCCCGTCCTGTAAGGAAGGGGTTGGGGGAAGGTCTTTTATGGCAGGAACTTGGTGATGTCTCTGCCGAAATGTTTCAGTTCGCGAACCATTGAACTGCTTATGGCGGCTTTGTCTGGCGAAGCGAAGAGTACGATGGTTTCTATGTCCGGAGCGAGGAGTTTGTTTATCTCCGCCTGTTCGCGTTCATATTCAAAGTCTTTTATGGAGCGGACTCCTTTAATGATGAAGCGTGCGTCCATGCGAGAGGCAAAATCCACGGTCAGGTCGTTGTATTTCTCCACCACGATCTTTGGCTCGTCCTTGTATGCTTCGGCTATCAGACTAACGCGTTCGTCAGCACAGAGCATGGCTTTCTTGTGCTCGTTGTAGCCTACGCCGATGACAATCCTGTCGAACAGCGGCAGGAAACGCTGGACGATGTCAGCATGTCCGATGGTGAATGGATCGAAGGAGCCTGAGAAAAGGGCAATGTTCATGATGGATTTATGGATTTACGGATTTATAATTTATTTGTGCGGCTGTTGTAGGGCGAACATTTATGAGCCGCGATTCAGGTTTTTTTTGCGGCGAAATGCCTCGGAAGCCTTTAATCGAAGAGTCCTGGCGACATGATGTTTCCCTTGTAAGGGTTTCTGCCGAAATGCTGATAGGCAAGCTGCGTTGCCATGCGTCCGCGGGATGTTCTGTTGATGAAGCCTTCCATGATGAGGAAAGGCTCATAGACTTCCTCGAGCGTTCCTGCATCTTCTCCGATGGCAGTTGCGATGGTGGAAACTCCGACAGGACCTCCAGAGAATTTATCGATGATGGTGAGGAGAATCTTATTGTCAATCTCGTCAAGTCCGTAGCGGTCAATCTTCAGCGACTCAAGAGCCTTCTTTGTTATGGCGAGATTTATTGTTCCATCTCCAAGAACCTGTGCGAAGTCTCTTACTCTTCGAAGGAGTGAGTTCGCTATACGAGGTGTTCCGCGAGAGCGTGACGCAATCTCGTAGGCAGCATCAGGAGAAATCGGCACATTGAGAAGGGATGCCGAACGGGTGATGATCTTGGAAAGAGTCTCTGGGTCGTAATACTCAAGGTGCATGTTTATGCCGAAACGGGCACGGAGAGGAGCTGTGAGAAGTCCGCTGCGAGTGGTTGCACCGATGAGAGTAAACGGAGAGAGGTCAATCTGGATGCTTCGAGCCGACGGACCTTTGTCTATCATGATATCAATGCGATAGTCTTCCATGGCAGAATAAAGATATTCTTCCACCACGGGAGAAAGGCGGTGAATCTCGTCGATGAAGAGCACATCGTTAGGCTCAAGTGAGGTCAGGATTCCTGCAAGGTCTCCCGGCTTATCAAGGATAGGACCGCTGGTTAGCTTAAAGCCAGAGCCGAGTTCGTTGGCTATGATGTTTGAGAGCGTAGTCTTTCCGAGTCCAGGAGGACCGTGGAGAAGGGTGTGGTCGAGAGGTTCGCCACGTTTCAGTGCACCTTTTACGAAGACGCGCAGATTGTCAACGACATCAGGCTGACCGCTGAAGTCGTCGAAGCAGAGCGGACGAAGGGCTTTCTCGTAGTCCCTGTCGCTACTGACGGCTGTTTTTCTTATATCGAAGTCTGACACAGTGGGAATTTACAGATTTACGGATTTACAGATTTACGGATTTACGGATTTACAATTTATATGTGCGGCGTTGGTTTTTATTTTTCAATTTTCACTTTTTTCGCTTTTCTTGCTGAAGTAGTGCACCGGATACCAAGTGGCAATCCATGAAACTACGACGACGGTGACGAAGACGACGATGATGTCCGAAGGATGAACGCTGACTGGATAAGCATTTACGATGAAAGTTCCTTCCGACTGTCCGAGGGCAACGAGACCGAAAGTCTGCTGTAGCCAGCAGAGAAGGAGTCCGATGAGGAGTCCGATGACTGCTCCGATGCAGGCTATCATTCGTCCTTCATAGAGGAAGATCTTTGCTATCTGCTTGTCCTTCGCGCCGAGTTTCCGCAGCGTTTCAGCATCTTCCTTCTTGTCAATCATCAGCATGGAAAGGGAGCCGATGATGTTGAAGGAAGCGACGATGAGGATGAAAGAGAGGAATACGTAGGCAAGAAGCTTCTCAATCTCCATGATATTGAAGGTGTCAGCCTGCTGTTCGTATCGGTCTTTTATTATGTAGTCTTCACCGAGCGTCTGCTTGATTTCCTTCTTTACCGCATCGATGTCTGAGCCTGGCTTAAGTCGGAGGTCAAGAGCAGACATCATGTCTTGCATTCCGAAGAGCTTCCTTGCGAAGTCTATTGAGGTGATGATGTAACCCTTGTCGTACTTAGACTGCTGAACGCTGAATATGACACCAGGGGAGAGAACTGAATCAACCACGAAAGCTTCTGTCGGATCTTCAAGGTCTATCAGCTGTCCTTCACGCTGCGGAGCATAGAGCTGCAGATAGTCGGAGTAATGGGCTGAGGCACCGAGAGCATCGGCTAGTCTGATGCCGAGAACACCGAACTCAAGGTTTGCCGCCTGAAGAGTGAAATCGCCGTCGCCATAGAGAATGCTGTTGATGTTTGTGAGCTTGTTGAAGTTTTCTTCCACGCCCATGACAGTCACCATAGCCTGCTTTCCCTTGTAAGCGGCGAGAGCTTTTTCGGTGACAACCTCCGTGGCAACCTCAACCGCAGACAGTTTCTTCACCTTCTGAAGCTTTGCGTCGTCAGTAGGAAAAGACTTTCCCTTGGCAGGAGTGATCTGCACCTGTGGGTCGAAGGAGGTGAAGAGAGTCGCTACGAGGTCGTGGAAACCATTGAAGACGCTCAGCGTAACGATGAGAGCCATGGTTGCCACAGCCACGCCGAGCATGCTGACAAGACTTATCAGGTTTATGGCGTGAGTGCTCTTCTTAGAGAAGAGATAGCGACGGGATATGAATAGAGGAAAGTTCATCAAGTAATTTATAATTTACTGATTTACAATTTACAATTTATCTGCGCGCGCAGTTTCCAATAATCCCACAAGACTATTAAACCTCTCTCTCCTGCGGGAGAGAAAGGAGTGAGTTTATAGGAGCGATGCAACCGCCATCTCGTAGCCTTTAAGTCCGAAACCGATGATGATGCCGGCAGCAACGGAAGATATGTAGGAATGATGGCGGAACTCTTCACGCTTATGGACATTGCTGATGTGTACCTCAATGACAGGAGTCTTTACAGCGGCAATGGCGTCATGAAGAGCAACGGAAGTGTGAGTGTAAGCACCGGCATTGAGCACGATGCCGTCGTAAGAGAAGCCTACCTCATGAATCTTGTTGATCATCTCACCCTCGATGTTGCTCTGGTAGTATTCTATTTCCGCGTCAGGGAACTTGGCGCGAAGTTCCGGAAGGTAGCTCTCGAAAGAGTTTGCTCCGTAGATTCCCGGTTCGCGAACGCCGAGGAGGTTGAGGTTCGGACCGTTAAGGACTAATATCTTTTTCATTTACAATTTACAGATTTACAAATTTACAGCACAGTGTCAGCCAGTCTCTTTGCCTTGTCGCGGAGAGCTGTCATGTCGCAGTAAGGATCGCCATAGGCAAGGACGACAGCCATTCTGCGACCTTTGTGAGCGTCAGGTTTTCCGAATACGCGGATGCGAGTGTTCTCTTCAGAAAGGACGTCGCGGAGGTTGTATTCGAGAGGCTTGTCGCTGTCCTCTTTTGCGAGAACAACGGCTGAGGCACCAGCATGTTCAAGCTTGATGTTGTGGATAGGCAGACCGAGGACTGCACGGCAGTGGAGCTCAAACTCAGAGAGATTTGTGGTGTGACCGAGCGAAACCATTCCCGTGTCGTGTGGACGAGGAGAGAGTTCGCTGAAGATTACGCCGTCTTTTGCGAGGAAGAATTCCACGCCCCAGATGCCAGCACCAGTGAGTGAGGCAGTAACCTTTGATGCCATTTCCTGAGCATCCTTCAGGTCTTTCTCTGAGATGGCGTAAGGCTGCCAGCTTTCGCGATAGTCGCCGCCTTTCTGTACATGACCGATAGGAGGGCAGAAGAGGGTAGGACCGTCCTTCTGAGTTACGGTAAGGAGAGTGAACTCTGAGTCGAACTGAATGAACTCCTCAACGATGATCTCCTTCACGTCGCCGCGACTTCCTTCCATAGCGTCGTCGAAAGCCTTGCGGAGCTGTGAAGCATCTTTCACCAGACTCTGACCGTGACCGGAAGAAGACATCAGCGGCTTTATCACGCAAGGGAAACCAATCTTCTCGGCAGCTTCCTCAAGCTGTTCGAAGGTTGTTGCGTAGAAATATTTAGCTGTACGCAGACCAAGTTCCTTAGCGGCGAGGTCGCGAATAGCCTTGCGGTTCATCGTGTAGTTTACGGCACGTGCAGAAGGTACAACCTGAATGCCTTTCTCCTCAAATTCGAAGAGTCTCTCTGTTCGGATGGCTTCAATCTCCGGAACGATGATGTCCGGATTGTGCTTGTTTACCACGGCAGCGAGAGCATCGCCGTCGAGCATGGAGAAAACTTCTCGTTCGTCAGCCACCTGCATGGCAGGAGCGTTGTCATATCGGTCGCAAGCCACAACGTGGCAACCTTTTCTTTGTGCAGCAATAACAAACTCTTTGCCAAGTTCGCCAGAGCCTAAAAGCAGTATTTTCTTCATTCTTTAGTTTTTTGTTTATAGATTTCGCGGGCAAAATTAATAAAAATAATACAAAAGCCA
The DNA here is from genome assembly GCA_045600885.1 of Prevotella sp. Lineage (GTDB taxonomy): Bacteria > Bacteroidota > Bacteroidia > Bacteroidales > Bacteroidaceae > Prevotella. The sequence continues at coordinate 18,826 of JAZRYU010000119.1, read as the reverse complement.
AAGGAATTGTGCATGTTTTTGTAAATATTGTGCATATTTTTATTTATTATTAATGTACCATACCTTAGAGATAAAAGCCCTAAACCAAAGGAATGCGGTGCTAAGTCTTATAAGAAAACGGATAAAACCTTATAAGAATATGGATTATTTCTTATAAGAAAAATTTCGTGTTCTAATAAGAAACTGCATCGTCTGCAAGGTGTTTTTGGATGCTAAAGTTAAGGGAAACGTAACTTCTCCCAAAGAGACGGAATTGGTGAAAATATAACTTTTTTTCATTATTTATGAATTTTTTTGATAAATTCCTTTGCTGTTTGAAAAAAAATGCTTAATTTTGTGTAACAGAAGCGCAAGAAAAGTCGATTTTCAAGGGCATTTTGCCGAAGAAAAAGGTCGTAAAATAGCGCAGAAGTACATTATATATAATAAGAATGCGGTAAACAGAATCGCACTAAAAAACTACCATTTGAGAGTATATCGGTTCTCGATGCCGACAGCTTTCCAAGAAGTAAAAAACTATGATTAACGATTTCAAAAAGTTCGCACGCCTCGATAGAGGCATTTCATCGCTGACACTCGACAGCGTAATCTCTGCACAGAATCAGTATCTGAACCCTTATATCCTCGAGGAGCGTCAGCTGAACGTCACTCAGATGGATGTGTTCTCTCGTCTTATGATGGATCGCATCATCTTCCTCGGCACACAGATAGACGACTATACTGCCAACACACTTCAGGCGCAGTTGCTCTATCTTGACTCTGTAGATCCAGGTAAGGACATCTCAATCTATATTAACTCTCCTGGCGGCAGCGTGACTGCTGGTCTCGGAATCTACGACACAATGCAGTTCATCAACTCAGACGTAGCAACCATCTGTACAGGTATGGCAGCGTCAATGGGAGCTGTGCTGCTCGTTGCCGGTCAGGAAGGCAAGCGCTCTGCTCTGCCTCACTCTCGCGTGATGATTCATCAGCCACTTGGCGGCATGGAAGGTCAGGCTCGCGACATGGAGATTCAGGTGGCTGAAATCCAGAAGCTCCGCACAGAGCTCTACAACATCATCGCAACACATTCGCACACAGACTTCGACAAGGTCTTTGCTGATTGCGACCGCAACTATTGGATGACAGCTGACGAGGCTAAGGAATACGGAATGATAGACCAGGTGCTTGCAAAGAAGTAATATTAAGATGAATAAATGTAGTTTTTGCGGTCAGAACGAGCGCCAGGTCCGACTGCTTATCTCAGGCTTGAACGCCTTTATCTGTGATGACTGCTCAAAGAGAGCGGCTGAACTCGTGGATGTGCAGCTTGGCTCGGATTCGGACGCTGCTGATGATACGGAGGATGTCCTGAAGGATAAGAAACTCCCGAAGCCGGCTAAGATAAAGGAATACCTTGACGACTATGTTATCGGTCAAGACGAAGCTAAGCGCTATCTTTCCGTTTCGGTATATAACCACTACAAGCGTCTCGGCCAGAAGAAGACGGACGACGGCGTGGAGATAGAAAAGAGCAACATCATCATCGTTGGTCGTACAGGTACGGGTAAGACACTTCTTGCCAAGACCATCGCCCGACTTCTCGATGTGCCTTTCACTATCGTAGATGCAACTGTTTTCACCGAGGCTGGCTACGTAGGTGAGGACGTGGAGAGCATTCTCTCTCGTCTGCTCCAGGTGTCAGACTATAACGTGCAGAAGGCAGAACGCGGTATTGTCTTCATCGATGAGATAGACAAGATAGCTCGCAAGAGCGACAATCCTTCCATCACTCGCGATGTTAGTGGTGAAGGCGTGCAGCAGGGTCTGCTCAAACTCCTTGAGGGAACCGTTGTAAATGTTCCGCCAAAGGGAGGAAGAAAGCATCCTGACCAGGATTACGTGAAGGTGGATACAAGCAACATCCTCTTTATCTGTGGCGGTGCTTTCGACGGCATTGAGGCAAAGATAGCCCAGCGCATGAATACTCACGTTGTGGGCTATAACTCCGTGAAGAACGTAAAGCAGATAGACAAGAACGACCTGCTGAAGTACATTCTTCCTCAGGATCTCAAGTCGTTCGGACTTATACCAGAGATCATCGGTCGTCTGCCTGTTCTCACTCATCTTGATCCTCTCGACCGCAACGCTTTGAAGTCTATCCTGACAGAGCCTAAGAATTCGCTCGTGAAGCAATACACAAAGCTTTTCGCCATGGACGACATCAAACTGACCTTTGCCGAAGACACTCTTGAGTTCATCGTAGATAAGGCAGTGGAATACAAGCTTGGAGCCCGCGGTCTCCGCTCTATTGTTGAGGCTATCCTTATCGACGCAATGTTCGAGTTGCCTTCTAAGCGTAAGAAGTCTTTTGAGGTGACAAGGGAATACGCTCAAAATCAGTTGAATAAAGCAAATCTTGAAATATGACAAATCGCATATTCGATACTCTGAAGCAGTTCTTTGGCTTTGACTCTTTCAAGGGTCATCAGGAGCAGATTATACGCAATGTGCTTGACGAGAAGAATGTCTTCGTGCTCATGCCTACCGGCGGAGGTAAGTCGCTGTGCTATCAGCTTCCTGCTCTTATCATGGAAGGAACGGCTATCGTCATCTCTCCGCTTATCGCGCTGATGAAGAATCAGGTGGACGTGATAAACGGAAACTCTGAGTATGACGGCATTGCCCATTACATAAATTCCTCGCTCACCAAAGCTGTTGTTGACGGTATAAAGAAGGATATCACTGACGGTCGTTGCAAGTTGCTCTATGTGGCACCGGAATCTCTTACCAAGGAGGAATACATCACCTTCCTTAAGAGCGTGAAGATTTCGTTCTATGCCATTGACGAGGCTCACTGTATCTCTGAGTGGGGACATGATTTCCGTCCGGAATACCGCCGTATTCGTCCGATTATCAATGAGATAGGCAATGCTCCTGTTATCGCTCTGACAGCCACTGCCACTGACAAGGTTCGCGCAGATATAAAGAAAAACCTCGGAATTGTTGATGCCATAGAGTTCAAGAGCTCGTTCAATCGTGCTAACCTCTATTATGAAGTCCGTCCGAAGGGAAAGGATATCGACAAGCAGATTGTAAAGATAATCAAGCAGAACTCAGGCAAGAGCGGCATTATCTACTGCCTCTCGCGCAAGAAGGTGGAGGAACTCGCTGAAGTGCTCCGTGCTAACGACATCAAGGCTGCTGCCTATCATGCCGGAATGGACACAAAGCAGCGCTCCGAGACTCAGGACAACTTCCTGCAGGAAGAGATAGACGTCATCGTGGCAACCATCGCTTTCGGTATGGGAATCGACAAGCCTGATGTTCGTTTCGTGATACACTACGACATTCCGAAGAGCCTTGATGGCTATTATCAGGAGACGGGTCGTGCCGGTCGTGACGGCGGCGAAGGAAAGTGTATAGCCTTCTATGCCAAGAAAGACCTTCTGAAATTGGAGAAGTTCATGGACGGAAAGCCTGTTTCTGAGCAGGACATCGGCAGACAGCTTCTTCGCGAAACAGAATCATACGCAGAGACTTCAGTCTGCCGCAGAAGAATGATCCTGAACTATTTTGGCGAGAAATATACCCAGGAAAACTGCCACAACTGCGACAACTGTAAGCATCCTCACGAGAAACATGATGCAACAAAGGTGCTCGGACTCGTGCTCAATACAATCGATAAGCTGAAAGAAGACTTCGATACAACTCACATCGTTGACCTTCTTGCAGGTAAGGAGACTCACGACATCGTTACTCACCACCACGAGCGTTCTCCACTCTTTGGAAAGGGCAAGAAGCAGGCAGAACTGCTTAAGCCGGTTATCCGTCAGGCTCTGCTTGAGGACTATCTTTATAAAGATGTGGAAAGCTATGGCTTGCTGAAGCTTACTGATCTTGGTCGTCAGTCAATGGCTGATCCTCCTCAGATGGAGGTTATGCTCGACGGAAACTACAAGGAGAGCGACGGCATGGAAGACAGCGACGCTAAGATAGAAGCACTCGACCCGGTTCTTCTCAGCATGATGAAAGACTTGCGCAAGAAGATTGCGAAGAAACTGCAACTGCCAACGTATGTCATCTTCCAGGACATCTCGCTCGACCAGATGGCTACTGTCTATCCGCATACCACAGAGGAACTTCAGAACATCAATGGCGTCGGAGCAGGAAAGGCAAAGCGCTACGGAAAGGAATTCCTTGAGCTCATAAAGGAGTATTGCGAGGAGAACGACATTGAGCGTCCTGACGATATGCGCTTCAAGACCGTGGCAAAGAAGTCGGCTTCAAAGGTTAAGATTATTCAGCTTATTGATCAGGAAACACCGCTCGATGAAGTGGCAAAGGCGCTTGGCATGAGCTTTGAGTCACTCCTCAACGACCTCGACTCTATTGTCTATAGCGGAACGAAACTCAATATTGACTATTATATTGAAGACGTGCTCGACGACGATCAGATAGACGATATTTATGACTACTTCCTTGAAAGCAAGACAGACAGCATGAAGGAAGCTATGAAGGAACTGAAGGATTATTACGAAGATGACGAAGTGCGTCTCGTGCGCATCAAGTTCATCTCGGAAAACGCTAACTAAGAGCCCTATGAACATTGAAGAACTCTACAAGATTTATCTTGAAAATCCGAATATAACCACCGACAGCCGCAACTGTCCTGAGCATTCCATCTTTTTCGGCATCAAAGGCGAACGCTTTGACGGTACTAAGTTTGGAGATGCTGCCCTTCAGAATGGAGCTGCTTACGCTGTTACGGAAGGTGACACCCTGAAGACTCTTCAGCAGTTGGCTAACTACCATATCCGCCAGATGAAGGCGAAGGGCTTGAAGGTTATCGGTATTACGGGAACAAACGGTAAGACTACTACCAAGGAACTCGTCTCTGCCGTGCTTCAGAAGAAGTATAATGTGCTTTATACTCAGGGCAACTTCAATAACCATCTCGGCGTGCCACTCACCATTCTCCGCATTCGTCCGGAGCATGAGATTGCCGTTATCGAGATGGGAGCAAACCATCCAGGCGAGATTCGCGACCTCGTGAACATAGCAGAACCTTCATGGGGCTTGATCACTTCCGTCGGTCGTGCGCATCTTGAAGGTTTCGGAAGCTTTGAGGGAGTCATCAAGACAAAGGGCGAGCTTTACGATTATCTTCGTGCTAACAACGGAAAAGTGTTCCTCAACATGGAGAACGAATACCTTGTTCCGATAGCTGAGGGCATGAATCAAATTCCATACGTTCAGGGTGGGGTAGTGGAGAGCAATCCGTTCGTGAAGTTCCATTGGAACAGTAGGGCGAGGATTTGGCTTTCTCCTTCGGACCGCCGAGCTAAACCTTCCGAGTCGTTTGAGTTGACGGACACTACTTCTGATTCAGAAGTTGTGCAGACACAGCTTATCGGCAACTATAACATCGTAAACCTCCTTGCTGCTGTTACCGTGGGCAATTACTTCGGCGTAAGCGCGGAGGATATCAATGCTGCTCTCTCGGAATATGCTCCGACAAACAATCGTTCGCAGTTGATGAAGACGGAGAAGAACACGCTTATCGTTGATGCTTATAATGCGAATCCTACATCCATGGCTGCTGCTCTCGACAATTTCCAGACCATACCTTCAGAACAGGAGAAGATGGTCATCCTCGGCGGAATGGGAGAGCTTGGTCCTGGATCAGACGAAGAGCACGACAAGATTCGTGCAAAGATAGCTGAGACAGGAGTCAAGAACGTTTGGCTTGTGGGCAAGCAGTGGGGCGAATATGATTTTGAGACCGTTGACGACGTCATCGCACGCCTCAAGTCCGAACCGCTTGAGAATAAGCTTATCCTCGTGAAAGGCTCCAACTCCCAGAAGCTTTTCAAACTTCCGGAGTTTCTGTAGATGGTTTGTGAATTAACATGACTACGTATAGATGAAAACTGTAGATCAGATACTTAAAATAAAGGCAACCGTACTCTATGTCTTGGGGAAGATACCCGAGGGTATGGACTACATACATCTTTTCAAGACGCTCTACTTCGCACAGCAGGAGCATCTTGTACGCTATGGTATGCCTATCATAGACGATTCTTTTATGGCACGCAAGCATGGACCTGTAGCCGCCTTAACATACAAAGTACTCAGAGGAGTGGAAGGTAAGGTCGAAGTGAAGGACGAGTGTCTGCGTGACTTTATGCAGTCCGTCAGTGTTAAGATTATAGACGGTCACCAGATTGCCACCGTTGCGAATGGCGTGATATGCGACGTTGATGAACTGTCTGTGTCAAACATTAAGGTACTTGATAAGTGGATTGATAGATGCAAGGATATTGAGTCTTTCGATTTGAGCGACCTATCTCATGATGATGCATGGCAGTCAGCAAAGTCCAAGACGGACTTGACTGGCGAGGATACAAAAATTACCCTTTATGATATGGCAAAGGCTGCGGGAGCTAATGATGCAATGCTCGGAGTTATTCGCGAACGTCAAATCAATAGCCGTGAATTGCAATGGATCTAAGGGAAATGCAGGAGGCTTTTAAGGCTGCCAGTCGCAAGGTAACGGTTGAACGGCTTGAAGTAGGTGCATTAATCCTTACAGCCCATCTTCTCGAAACAACAGAGACATTGTCAACCAAGCAAAAGAAACGCTTTGGCATCAAAAGAAGATAAAAAATGAGGTGCTTTCTATTTTGCAAGAAGAGCTAAATCAATTGAGATTTATACTGAAACTGTAGATACCCCATAAGCCGCCCAATTCGGGCGGCTTTTTTATTGCCGTGCCCGCAAACATTTAGTTTGTGTAGCACTTTTTCTTGAATTTGTTTGGTTATTTGAAATAAAACCATTACTTTTGCACTGCGTAAAAATACTCAATCCACTGCGTAAAATGTAAAGCTATGTATAAACGAGCTGAATATCAAACGATTAAATGCCGCTTGAATGAACCGCGAAAGTTCATTCAAGTAGTGATGGGACCTCGTCAGGTAGGCAAATCAACCGTGGTAAAGCAAGTTTTGAAGGATGCGGATTTGCCTTATTTGATTTATTCTGCCGACAATGTGCCAGCAACCAATACCTCATGGGTCGCTGATTGTTGGGCAGCTGCAAGGAGTATGCTTACCAGCAAAGGCTATTCTTGCATGATTCTTGTAATAGACGAAATTCAAAAAATAAAGAACTGGAGCGAAGCTGTTAAGAAGGAATGGGACGACGATACTTTTCATGATCAAAACATAAAGGTTCTGCTTCTTGGTAGCAGCCGTGTCCTTCTTGAGCGTGGTCTTTCTGAATCTTTGGCTGGAAGGTTTGAGGAAATACGCATGAGCCATTGGCGTTATGACGAGATGCGCGATTGCTTCGGCTGGTCTCTTGACCAGTATGTTTATTTTGGAGGATACCCTGGAGCAGCAACTCTCATCAATGATGAAGACAGATACGAGCAATACATACAATCGGCAATCATTGATGCCACCATAAACAAAGACATCCTGATGGACACCCCAATCAGCAAACCAGCTCTCTTACGTCAGACTTTTGAGTTGGCTACAGCATATTCGGGTGAGATTCTGTCATACAACAAAATGCTTGGTCAACTTCTTGATGCCGGCAATACATCCACATTGGCGGGATACCTTAACTTGCTACATGAAAGCGGACTTGTGTGCGCCTTGCAGAAATATAGTGTTGATATGGCTCGTCGCAAAGGAAGCATACCAAAGTTTCAGGTGCATAACAATGCGTTGCGCACAGTATTTACCCCATTGACATTCGAACAGGCAATCCTCGACAGGAAGTCGTGGGGGCGCATTTTTGAGTCTGCGATAGGAGCATTTCTCGTAGGTCAGGCTTTTGTACATCGCTTCGATGTATTCTATTGGAGAGACCGAAATGACGAAGTGGACTTTGTCCTTAAAAAGAAGAATGCTGTCATCGCCATTGAAGTGAAAAGCAACAATGAGAGTAATACGACAGGTCTAAAAAGGTTCAAGGATTTGTTTAATCCTCAGAAAGCAATCATTGTCGGCAACAGTGGAATCCCTGCTGAAGACTTTCTTACGATGGATGTAAGAAAATTGTTTGAATGACATTATCTGAATGTGACAATAGCGAAGCAGAAACTGTAAACACCTTTAAGCCGTCCAATTCGGGCGGCTTTTTTATTGCCGTGTCCGCAAACATTCAGTTTTTATAGCACTTTTTCTTGATTTTGTTTTGTTATTTGAAATAAAATCTTTACTTTTGCAGCATCCTATGTTGTGCTGTCAATAATGATGCGTGGCTGAAAGGACACAGAAATATTTGAAAAGCTATAACTATAAGAACTATGAAGAAACTACGACTCTTAATGCTATTTGCATTGGCAACCATTTCGCTTACCGCTAATGCTGTGATTCTGTCTGGAAAGTGTGGCACGAATGTTACATTTGTCCTTAACGATGATGGAACTTTGGTCATATCTGGTAGTGGAGTTATGAGAAACTATATTCAGCTTGACGTTCCTTGGTACGATAACAGAAGTAAGATCATCAAGGTACTAATAGAAGATGGTGTAACGAGCATTGGAAACTGGGCATTCTATTCTTGTTCCAACCTTACCTCTGTCACCATACCGAATTCCATAAAGAGCGTTGGAGCCTATGCGTTCGCCAAGTGTACTTCTTTACCAGTTATTGATAATATTAGATACGCTGATACTTATTTAGTTGAAGTTGTTGATTGGACGTGTACTTCTGTAAACATTAAAGATGGAACACGATTTATTGGAGACCAAGCGTTTATGTCTTGTTTCAACCTTACCTCTGTCAGCATCCCGAATTCAGTCACAAGCATTGGAGAATCTGCGTTCTCTTGTTTCAACCTTACCTCTGTCACCATCCCGAATTCCGTCACGAGCGTTGGATCTCAGGTATTCAAAGGGTGTAGGAAGCTTACCTCAGTTACCATAGGAAATTCCGTTGCGAAGATTGGATCCAGTATGTTCTCTGATTGTTCCGGCCTTACCTCTGTCACCATACCGAATTCCGTCACGAGCATTGGAAGCTATGCGTTCTCTGGTTGTTCTGGCCTTACCTCCATCACCATCCCGAATTCCATAACGAGCATTGGATATGATGCGTTCGATGGTTGTTCTGGTCTCACCTCTGTCACCATCCCGAATTCCGTCACGAGCTTCGAAGGATCTGCGTTCAAAGGTTGTTCCGGCCTTACCACTATAACGGTAGAAAAAGGAAATCAAAACTATGATAGCCGAGATAATTGCAATGCTATAATTGAGACAGGCACAAACACATTGGTATCAGGATGCCAGAATACTATCATCCCGAATTCCGTCACGAGCATAGGATACGCTGCGTTCCAAGGTTGTTCCGGCCTTACTTCTGTCACCATCCCGAATTCCGTTACGAGCATCGAAGGATCTGCGTTCTATGGTTGTTCCGGCCTTACCTCTGTCACAATTGGTAAATCGGTTAGAAGTATTGGCAGTTATACTTTTGCCAAATGCGAGAATCTTGAGACAGTCACTTGCCTTGCTGAGAGCCTACCATCAACCAACTATAAGGCATTCCAAGATTCTAATGTGAAATATTCGACTCTCGTAGTGCCAGAGGCATTGTTACAAGAATACAAGTCAACTGCACCTTGGAGTGAGTTTGGCACTTTCAAGACTATTGAAGGTGGTGATATTCCTGAGATAAAGAAATGTGAAGCTCCAAGCGTTGTTTATACTGACGGCCATCTGAAGTTCAGCAGCACAACGCCAAATGCCACTTATTCATATACCATTACTGATAATGACATTAAGACTTCGCTCACAAAGTCAATCACTGGCGACATCCCTCTCTCTACTACATATAACATAACCGTCTATGCCGAGGCAGAAGGCTACGATACTTCTAATGCCACGACAAAGACCCTGCAGTTTGGCGGCAACTCTGGCACAGAAGATGTGGATGCACTTATAGAGCAAATCAAATCGCTGCAAACTCAGAATTCTGCTCTTGAGTTGAAGGTTTCTAAATTCATGACAGAAAACGAATCTTTAGTAAAAGAGATCTCGACACTTGAAGAAAAGAATTCTGCCCTAGAATCCGAGAATTCCACCCTCAAGACCGAAAACGAATCTCTTACAAAAGAGAACTCTGCCCTTGAGTCAAAGAACAACGAACTTTCTTCCGAGGTCTCTGATCTCAAAGATGATGTGAAGACTCTTGAATCTGAGAATTCTGCTCTTGATTCGGAGAATACCACTCTAAAGGAAACAATAAAGAAATATGCCGAGGGTGACTTGAACCTTGACGGTCGCACGAATATTGACGATGTTGTTTATCTCCTGAAGTTTGACAGCTATTCAAGTGACACCGACGCTCTCGCCATGCTCCTTGACGGCTCTACAGCGATAACACTCTCTGAGATAAGCGAGAAATACGGCGATGTGGAGTTCTATACCCTCAATGGCGTGAAGGTGGACATCCCTAACCAGACTGGCATCTATATCGTAAAGAAGAACGGCGAAACAAAGATGGTTGTCGTGAAGAAGTAAGAACTATTACTTTCTAAAAATAAAACGAATATGGCGCAAATCCTTACATTATTGGGATTTGCGCCATATTATTAGAACTGATAGCCTAAGGTGATTCCCATAGACAGGTTGTTGCTCACGCCAGGGAAAATGGATATGAGTTCACCAATAATCCCCTTTTGCAGATTGTAGATACGCTTGAAACCGTATTCTGCGTTTAATCCAACAATGTAGTGTTTGTTGATGGTGGCCTTTGCGCCAATGGTCAGGCCATAGTCAAAGCGGCTTTTGTATCTTTTGTCTTTTCCGAAAGCGTCGCAAGAAGTTTCGGTTTGTATTCCGTACTCAGTAGTCGTCGTAAGTGTTCTTCCACCGACACCGTAGGCAGCATAGAGTCCACAAAGCACTTGGCAGCTGATGTTTCCATCTTCGCTCTCATAGGCATTTATGCCAAGGCGCACAGGTATTGTGATGAAGTGCGCCTGCGTGTCAATCTCGCTTTTTACCTCACTACCATCAAGAAAATGTTCTTCCTCTTCTATAGGTCTGTGGCGTAGTTGCCAATGAGCACCTGGCACAATGCTTACTTGTTCAGAAATGGGTATGTCAATATCGGCACCTGCCCTGATGCCGAGACCAGCGTTAGCCTCTGGGCTAACGATTGCCGATACTTTTACCTGGGCGCTTGCTACAAGTGAGGCAATTGCCATGACAGCTGTAAATACTATTCTTTTCATAGTCTTTCTTATTTATCTTAATAAACGCAGAAATTAGAAAAAACTATGTAAAAAGAGACCGATTTTTTTAGTAACGAACTTAATCAAATAATGTATGTCAACTGATTCTTTAAAAGCATAGTCCTAAGCGTACGGAGGCTGCTGGTGTGAATGAAGAGCTGGTGGCAGGAGAATGCTGATTAGTGAAGATAAGATGACAGGATGGTTGAACGTAAAAGTGATCAGATATTTGCACCTTGCAGGTTATTTCAGTAGCATACTCTTCAGCAGAAGCGAAGTTGGCATAGTCAGAGAAGATGCCTACTCCGTACTTGTTATGTTGGTAGTGAAGGCCTAATCCGGCAAAGTCTCGGCACTCAGTATCGTTGCTGAAGGCGTGGGAATAGCCGGCAAGCAGCGTGAGACGATCGTTAACTCTTTGTTCGGCATAGAACCAAGGCGTGGTGCTTGTGCCGCTGTTGGAATATAAGGCATTGCCAAGAAAGTAATGGCTGCCGTTATTGCGATATTCCACTTGTGCAAGGGCAAAGATGCCATCACCTTTCGGACATATACGGAAAACATTGTCGCGACCGAAGAGACGGTTGTAGCCAGTGCCATTATAGAGGGAAGCTTGCACCGACATTGAACCATTTGAACCAATTGAACCGCTTGCCCCCTCATACCTATAATGCACGCCAACAGAAGCCACGGGATAGTTGGCTATGGGATAGTTTGCGCTGATGGTAGGATAGATGCCGCACGAACTGTTAGTGAAGAAAGAGGTAGCAGTACTGGTGAAGTAATCCTCGTTCATGTTTCTAATGCCCGCGTACAGCGTGTGGCGGTCATTAATCTTCCATTCTACATCACACAGGCTAAGGGCAAAGAGCCTGTTGCCGGCATCCAGATTAGAGAATGTCTGCAGATCCTCGCCGATGCTTTCCTTCGCCGTCATGAAGGTGGAGAGGGAGGTAGCCTCGATAGAGACGCTGTTTGTTACAGGCAGTTTAGCGCTAAGCTTCAGCAGGTTTACGAAGTTGAGATCACCTCCCTTTGTGGTCTGCAGTTCCGAGGTCAGTTCCATTCCCAGTTCAAGACCCTCTGAATCTCCCTTAAAGGGAGACTTTTCTTCCGCCTTTAAGGGGGATAAGAGAGGGGCTTCCTGTGCCCAACCATTTGTGGCGCACCAAATGCAGACAACCAATAGTGTCCATTTTTTTATTCTCATCATACTTTATGTGTCTTTTTTTAGGGTGCAAAGGTACGGCTATTCCGCCATTCCTGCAATACTCTAAAAATGGTATTTTGAACCATTTGAACCACTTGATTTTGTTTCTCCCGACTAACCAAATTTAGTGAGTCGGGAGAATTTATGTACTGATTTACAGCCATTTACCAAATCTGCGGATGTACCACTGCTTGATTACCTGTGTCAGCACGCAATAGCTGAGCAGGATTGCGATGAGCCATGGGAAGTAGCTCAGTGGCAGAGGCGTGAGTCCGATGTATGAGCCGAACGAGGTGAACGGAATGGCGATGCCGATAGCCATAATGGCGAAGGTCATAATCATCAGTGGCCATGCAGCGTTGCTCTGTATGAATGGTATGCGACGCGTACGGATCATGTGAACGATGAGTGTCTGTGAAAGTAATCCCTCGATGAACCAACCGCTTTGGAACAACGTCTGCATCTCTGCGCTTTGACAGCCGAAGACGTACCACATGAGCAAGTATGTTGCGATGTCGAAGATGCTGGAGATAGGACCGATGAAAATCATGAAGCGGGCAATGTCGCTGCTGTCCCAACGACGAGGCTTGAGCAGGAACTCCTTGTCCATCTTGTCAAACGGAATGGCTGTCTGAGAAATGTCGTAGAGCAAGTTCTGAATGAGCAGATGAATAGAGAGCATTGGCAGGAATGGCAGGAAGGCTGAAGCTGCCAGCACAGAGAACATATTGCCAAAATTGCTTGATGCCGTCATCTTCACGTATTTGATGATGTTGCCGAATGTCTCACGACCAGACAATACGCCCTGTTCCAGCACCATTAGGTCTTTTTCCAAGAGGATGATGTCGGCACTCTCCTTTGCAATATCTACGGCTGAATCCACAGAGATACCAATGTCCGACTGACGCAATGCGGCAGCGTCGTTGATGCCATCGCCGAGGAAGCCAACGGTGTTGTTCTGTTCCTGAAGTAGGGTGATAATCTCTGTCTTCTGATGTGGTGTAAGCTTTGCAAAGATACAGTTGTCACGAACGGCTTGGCGCTTCTCCGAATCACTCATCTGCTCAAAGTTACTGCCAATGATGCATCTTGAACCATTTGAACCACTTGAACCATTTGGATCACCCATTATACCCACCTGCTTAGAGATAGTACTTACCACCGCATCATTGTCGCCACTCAGAACTTTCACTTCCACGCCAGCATTATGCAACTGACGGATAGCCTCTGCAGCAGATTCCTTTGGTGGATCAAGGAAAGCGAGATAGCCAATGAGAACCATGTCTTGCTCGTCTTCAACAGCAAACTCACCCGCCTTTTCAAGGAATGATTTCTGTGCTACAGCAAGCACTCTCATACCTTGGTTATTCATGTCATGAACAATATCCATTGCCATCGTTCGCATATTGCCGGTCATTGGAATAACCTTTCCGTCAAGTTCACAATGTGAGCAAACACTAATCATCTCCTCAACAGCGCCTTTTGTAATAATCTGTCGCTTGCCATCCTTACCTACAAGCACAACCGACATGCGGCGGCGAGTGAAGTCAAAAGGAATCTCGTCAATCTTCTTGAAGTCTTCGGTTACCACATCCAGCGGCTTTCCTTTTTCGTTGACATGTTCCACGATCGCCTTATCCATCAGGTTCTTAAGTCCTGTGGAGAAGTAACTGTTGAAGAATGCGTGACGAAGGATTCTGCGTATTCTGTCTTCGCTTCCATCAGCATTTATAGACTTAACCAACACCACCTTATCACGAGTCAGCGTGCCGGTCTTGTCGGTACAGAGAATGTTCATCGCGCCAAAGTTCTGTATGGCGTTGAGGTCCTTCACGATGACCTTCTTCTTCGACATCTTCACAGCACCTTTCGCAAGGTTGGCAGTTACAATCATAGGCAGCATCTCTGGCGTTAGACCAACAGCCACACTAACAGCAAAGATGAATGCCTCGAGCCAATCGCCCTTTGTGAAGCCATTCACCATAAACACGAACGGCACCATGATAAGCATGAAGCGGATAAGCAACATCGATACCTTAGTAATGCCCTTGTCAAAAGCTGTCTCTGCTCTGTGACCCGCAATGCTCTTTGCGATGCTTCCAAGATAAGTGTTGTTTCCAGTGGCAAATACTATTCCACGGGCTGTACCACTTATCACATTTGAGCCCATGAAAGCGAGGTTGTCAAGGTCAACGACGCTACCCTCATCTGCATTACAAAGAGGCGTCTTCTCAATGCTGTCGCTCTCGCCTGTCAATGATGACTGGCTCACGAAGAAATCCTTCGTTTCTACGATGCGAATGTCGGCAGGAATCATGTCACCAGCGCTTAGAAGCACCACGTCACCAGGCACAAGTTCCTCTACGGGTATTTCTCCACTCTCGTTGTTGGCACGTTCTACGTAGCAGGTGTTCTTCACCATCTTCAGCAGAGCATCGCTCGAACGTCCTGCCTTCAACTCTTGCACAAAGCGCAGCAGAGCAGAGAACACCACCATCGTACTTATTATAATAATGGTGGTCCAGTCCTGTTCTCCCGGTTCTGCCAGCACCACGTCAAGAACGAAAGAGATGAGGATAAGTGCCGTCAGCACACCGATAAACGGATTGATGAAAGCCGACACAAACAGTTTAACAGGATTAGTGCGTTCCTCATGCACCACGATGTTCTCGCCGAACTTTCTTCTTCTGCTCACCACATCATGTTCGCCCAATCCAAGCTTGTGAGAATAGAGCGCACTGTAAACATTCTCCAACGACTGGCGAGATGCAAAGCGAGCATACTCGCTGTTGTAAACAGCCCTTGTCATAGGGCTCTTCTTGAAATTGAAAAGACTCTTCATCATTCTTTTCCTTTCTTTATTAATGGTTAAACAATCGTTACCTGAAATCGGCTGACTGAGGGCATACGTCTCCGATTTTGCGGGTGCAAAGGTATGGAGAATGTACGGTAACAGCCGTTAGAGAACCATTAGAACGGGATTAGAAAGATATTAGAGAGCATTCTAATAAAATTCTAATGGAATTAATGTCCTTTTTTGTTAAAAAAAGATTAACTTTGCCCCCACTTATGAATAGCATATTAGTAATAGAAGACGATCAGCGACTTGCCTCATTGCTTCGTACAGGCATAGAGGAAGCAGGACATCATGTGCTGTTGGCGTATGATGCAGAGATGGCTTTGCGTCTGATGAAAAGCGATGGAGGGCAGGTTTGCCTCATTATCAGCGACATCATTCTGCCAGGAATGAACGGCATAGAACTATGCAGACATATTCGCGCCGAGAAACCGAATACGCCTATACTGATGCTGACAGCACTCGGCACGACCGACGACAAACTGGAAGGCTTTGATGCCGGAGCAGACGATTATATGACAAAGCCGTTTGACTTCCGAGAGTTGTTGGCGAGGATAGGGGTGTTGCTGAAGAGAAACAATCTTTCGGCAGACATTCCACGTATGGAGAGTGTAGAATATGCTGACCTAAGGCTTGACATAGAGCGTCATGAATGTTCCCGAGGAGGACAGAGCATCCATCTTACGCCCAAGGAATTCATGCTCTTACAGTATCTGATGGAGAATGCGGGGAAAGTGGTCAGTCGCATGGATATTCAGAAGAATGTCTGGCATACGCATTTTGACACCGGCACAAACTTCATTGATGTCTATATTAATTACCTTCGCAGGAAGATAGACAAGGACTTTGCCGTTAAACTGATACACACAAAACCAGGCATAGGCTTCATGCTCAAAAACGATGAAGAATAACAAGATAAGGCTTACTCTCAAGTACACATTCTTTATGTCGATAGTGCTTGTGGCATCACTCGTCATTATCTATCTGGTTAGTGACCGTGCGCGTCATCAGGCATTTCAAGGCACCTTACGTTCAGAGGCTATCACGAAGGCTAATCTGTTCCTTGAAAATAAGGTGGATGCCTCTACTATGCAGCAGATCTACCTCAACAACACGCAATTCATAAATGAGGTAGAAGTGGCGGTATATACCCGCAATTTTAAGATGCTTTATCACGATGCAGCAGAACATGACATTGTGAAGGAAACGCCTGAGATGATTCGGCAAATTGGCGAAAAAGGCGAGATGGAGATAGAGGTAGAAAAGGGTTATCAGGCAGTTGGCATATTATACAAGGGCAAATATTTAGTCACAGCCGCTGCTCACGATGGTTACGGAGAAGCTAACATGGCAGCTCTTCGCAACACTCTTCTAACAATATTCCTTATCGCTATCGTGCTTATGACCATCGTGGGCTACATCCTCGCTACACTTACCATACGTCCAATAGAACGGGCTTTGTCATCGCAGAAGATGTTTGCAAGCAATGTTTCTCATGAACTTCGTACGCCACTTGCAGCCATCATGGGAGAACTGGGATTAGCGTTGCAGAAAGAACGTACTCCGGCAGAGTATCAAAGCCGAATCCAGCGTGCACTGGGTGATGCCTCACGAATGTCTGACACCATCATCGGACTTCTCAATCTTGCCCGGGCGGAATATGACGTGTCGCAAATAAAAATGGAGTCCATCCGTATAGATGAACTCCTTATGGATGTTACTGAAGAACTTCTTCGTGCAAAGCCAGAGTATCATGTCAGTATCGCATTTAGGGGTCAAGAGGGGCTGGACGATTATGTCAGTACAAAGGCTAATCGTTATCTCCTTTCCCTTGCTCTTCGCAACCTCATAGAGAACAACTGCAAGTATTCCTCAGACAATACTAGTCATATTACTATCCACGCAAGTGAGCATCTCAGCGTGAGCTTCTCAGATAATGGCTATGGCATGAGTGTCAGTGAACAGAAGAACATGTTCCGTCCTTTCTATCGTGGTAGGGAAGATACTTCGGGACACGGCATAGGCATGGCACTTGTTGAGCGCATTGCACGCTTGCATGGATTTTCGATCGATGTACGATCGAAAGAAGGACACGGCACTACTTTCATCCTTAACTTTAAAACTTAATCTCGCCCTACAAAACAGAAACCCGTCACTCACCCGTCACCAACCTGTCACCTCACGCATCACTCTAATGTTAGAAATGATAGTTTGGTTTCATCTTCGCTAGAAGTGACGGGTGAGGTGATGGATTGGTGACGGGTGACGGGTTTTTGCTTAGCCGCTACATCACTCTGAGATTCTTCTCAAGCTGGGCGGTGCTGCTTGCTCCGACGAGAACGCTGGTGACGCCTTGCTGCTGAAGAATCCAGCGGAGGGAGTACTCGGCGAGGGTAATGCCTTGCTGAGTGGCTTCTGTCTGCCATTCGTTGAGCTGGGAGAGCAGTTCAGGGGTGAGGGCTTCTGCCTTGAGGAAGAAGTTCTTTGCCATGCGACTGTCCTGCGGAATGCCGTTGAGATAACGGTCGGTAAGAAGTCCCTGGGCAAGTGGAGAGAAGGCGATGAAGCCGATACCGTTCTCGTGGCAGTACTGCAGGATGCCCTGATTCATTGGGTCGCGATTTATCATGTTGAGCTTGCCCTGATAGATGAGCAGCGGACAGTCGTGTGCCTTGAGATATTCGTTGCCGAACTTGAGTGCTTCGAGAGGCCAGTTAGAAACTCCTACATAGAGTGCCTTGCCCTGACGAACAATGTCAACGAGAGCCTGACAGGTTTCTTCGAGCGGAGTATTTGGATCATAGCGATGGCTATAGAAGAGATCTACATAATCGAGGTTCATTCGCTTGAGGCTCTGGTTGAGACTTGCAAAGAGGTATTTCCTTGATCCCCAGTCGCCGTAAGGTCCCTGCCACATGTCGTAGCCTGCCTTCGTGGCGATGAAGAGCTCGTCGCGATAAGGCATGAAGTCTTCTGCCATGAGTTTTCCGAAGGTTTCCTCGGCAGAACCGTAAGGAGGTCCGTAGTTGTTGGCAAGGTCGAAGTGGGTGATGCCGTGGTCGAAGGCGTAATGCGTTATTTCGCGGCTGCGATCGTAAGGAGCTTCGTAGCCGAAGTTGTGCCAGAAGCCGAGTGAGACTTTCGGCAGAAGGATGCCGGAAGAGCCGCAGCGGTTGTAAGCTGTAGCAAGCTTGTCGTAGCGTGTTTCGCTGGCGATGTACTGTGGTTTAAGGTTCATGGTTTTTCAATTTATATTAATATTTTCTGCAAAGTTAAGAATTTTTATGTATTATCGCACTCGAATAGTGAATTTTTTTCTAATTTTGCGCCCAATTTTTGAAAAAAGAAAAATGAAAAGTGAAAAATTAAAGGAACTAAATATTATTTGCCCCCAAATAATCATTAAAATTTTTTTTGACAATTTTATGTTTTTTCTTTTAACAAACAATGTCCAACAATAGACAGAAATTATAAATAAAAATTTTAAATTAATTCTTGTAAATTGTTGAAAATTCTTGTCTCAA
>JAZRYU010000118.1:0-5428 GCA_045600885.1 Prevotella sp. | reverse complement strand
GTTACGTCAAAAGCCTGCCGAGGTGTTTTGCCCGTCAGCATATAGAACATCGTTGCGCCCAAGGCATAGACATCGACCTGCGGAGCGAAAGAAGTGACATGACCATATTGTTCTACAGGGCTATAACCATCAGAGACCGCGCCGTTCTTACTGCGAGTAGTAGCCTTGCCGTCCTTGCCGAAATGCATAGAGATACCAAAATCAATGATAACAGGGAAGATTTCCTCATCGTCCGTCTTTTTCATCATGATATTCTCAGGCTTTATGTCCAGATGAAGCACATTTGCTTCATGAAGCTTTCCTATGGCATTCGCAATTGGAATAATGATAGCCTTAGCCTCTGCCGCAATAAGTTTGCCTTTCTTATGCACAAGGTCAACAAGACTTCCGCCACCAATATATTCCATAACGAAATAAGCAGTATTGTTGGCTCGAAACACTTCGTTAACATTCACGATATGTTCGTCTGCACGACAAAGCCTGTTTATACGCTCAGCTTCGGTGATGAAGTCATGTAAACATTCCTCTATCTCCGGCAACAAAGGCGCATCAAGAGGCACAAGTGTAATACCATCATCGGCTCGCTTACATTTTCCTTTCAGGAAGAACTCCTTAATAGCAAAGTGTGCCGTGGCGGTAATATTGCCAAATTTAAAATCTGCACTTGCCAAATAGGTTATTCCAAAGCCTCCCTGACCGACAGCTGCGGTTATAGTGTACTCGTTCTGAGACTTCAGCTTTGTTCCTATTGGAAGAGAATACATTATATCTTGCATGGGATGTTAGTTTTTTATTTCTTGCAGACAGGACGAATGCTCAGTCCTTCGTTTCGATAGACGCGATTAGATATTGAGTCGTCTGTGAAGTCGAAGTAAAGTGCTGCGGCAGAGTAATCGTCGTCGTGGGCAGTAGAAGTCCAGTAATAACCGTACTCCCAGTCGCCGTTGTGCATATACTTATGTCTTGCACATGTAGGTAGGAAGATGCTGTTGCCGTTAGGGCCAGTCACTCTGTAGCCCTTTACGTTACCCATATATTCAGCCTTCCATTCACACTTCTCAAGGAGTTCCTTGCATTCCTCTGCCGTTGGTGTGCGCCATCCTTCCTCTTCGTTAGTATTGAAGGTGGCGGCATCATGCATGGCTGTCAGAACACCCTTATCGTTGATGTAGCCTTCCTTACGGAGCACATCAAGGCTGTCTTCCGTCGTTTCGCAAGCATCATAGTCAAAGTCTTCCTTAGTCTTAATCTCGCCCCAAGCGAACTTGTCGCCAGGCATATCTTCCTTCTTTGCGCCGATGTTCTTGTTTGCCCAGCAGACAGAGAGTCCGAGGTCAACCTTCTCCAGAGTCTGCTTGGTAATCTTCTCGCTCACATTGGCAAAGGTAACATAATAGATGTAACCTGCAAAGCAGATAGAGACGAAGAGCAGAAGTCCGATGAACATTGAGGCTATGGTGTAGGTCATGCTGTTAGGATTTGCCTCGTCTTCCTGCAGTTTGTTATTCTGCGTTCTTACTACGAGTGCCACTGAGACGAGGAGCACGAAGAGTCCGGTGATGACGAAAGGCAGAGAGTAGATATACTCTGGCTCTACAGGAGCATTCTCCGGAAGGTTTTCCTTGATGAAAGGAAACAGCAGGAAGAGAGAAAGCGCTGTTACTACCGCGATGAGAGATACGGAGAAGATGAGCCAGTTGCGTGGCTCTTCCTTTGCAGCACGACTGTCAAAGTCGAAGGTGTTGCTGATTGTAGCTTTGATTGATTCAAAAAAACTCATGGATTTCTTTATGATTTGGTCAATAATTTGGGGCAAAGTTACACTTTATTTTTAATTTCTCATAAATATTTTGTAATTTTGCACTTCAATATATAACTTCTATCATGTTTCTACGCATTCTTTCCCTCCTTCTCCTTTGCGCAAGTGCTTTATCTGCGCAAACATTCTCTTTCGGCACAAAGACTAATCCTAAGGGTGATGTCTTTGAGGTAGATCGCTACGGTTTCGTCATCAACGGCAGGCATCAGCTTGGCGTGATGGGAGAGATTCACTATGCTCGTGTTCCTGCCAATGAATGGCGAAACGAGATACGAAAGATGAAAGCCGGCGGAATAACTATCCTCTCCACCTATAGCTTCTGGATTCATCACGAACCTGTTGAAGGACAATGGAACTGGAGCGGAAACCTCAACCTCCATGCTTTCCTTCAGGTATGCAAGGAAGAGCAGATGCCGATTGTCCTGCGCATAGGTCCTTTCTGCCATGGAGAGGTTTATCAGGGAGGCTTTCCTGAATGGCTGACGGATAAGGCTAAGGCTGACCCGAAGAACTACAAGATTCGCTCTCTTGCTCCTGGTTTCATGGCTGCCACACAGCGCCTCTACAGCAATATCTTCGCTCAGGCAAGTGATATGCTCTGGAAGCATGGCGGACCTGTTGTCGGTGTGCAGATAGAGAACGAATGTCGCGGACCATGGGCTTACTACATGGCTCTCAAGGACATGGCTCTGCAGATTGGTTTCGACGTGCCTTTCCTCACTCGCACCGGATGGCCTAAACTCAACGGCAAGGAGGAGTTCGGCAAGCTCCTTCCGCTCTATGGCGACTATGCCGACGGATTCTGGGATCGCACTCTGAACGATATGCCTGGCGACTACAAGAAGGCATTCATCATGAAAGACACTCGCGTCTCCAGCGTTATTGCCACTGAGACCTTCGGCACTAACCAGGACACTAAGATGGACGCCAAGGATCTGCAATATCCTTACCTTACCTGCGAACTCGGTGGCGGCATGATGCCTTCTTACCACAGACGCATAAATATGTCGGGCAAAGAGGCTCTTCCGCTGGCTATCTGCAAGCTCGGCAGCGGCTCTAACCTTCTGGGCTACTATATGTACCACGGCGGCACAAACCCTCTCTACGAAATAAACGGACAGCCTCGCACTATGGCTGAAACGCAGAAGACTTCCGTCACTAACTATAACGACATGCCTTACATGTCGTACGACTTCCAATGTCCGCTCGGCGAGATGGGACAGCCTAACACAAACTCCTTCCACGAGCTGCGTCTGCTGCATCAGTTCCTTGCCGACTGGGGCGAAGAACTTTCTACGATGGATGTGGACACGCTGTCGGAGCATTATGCTCGTCGCGGCTGCTTTGAGTTCTATAACGACTATGTTCGCATTCTCAACGAAGACGGCGTCTGCTATGTCCGTCCTGTTGACATGCCTTTCTACGGTCATAAGATTACAGCCGATGCGCAGCCGCTCTGCAAGACCGCAAACACTCTCTACCTCTACCCTATCAAGGGCAGAAAGCCTGCGGTATGGGTTGACGGAAAGAAATATGCCGTAAAGACGGATAAGATGATGAAGGTAAAAGACATCAATATCTGCGTTCTGTCTGAGCAGAAAGCTCTCAGGGCATACAAGATTTCCGATAATCTGTCATTCGCTGAGGATCTTAACGAAATAATCTATACTGATGGCGAGAAGGCTATCAAGGAAAGCTGGGTAGAGAACAAAGACATCCAGGTCTCAGTAAACCTGCTTCAAGAAGCCGCCGCTCCTCGCACCATAACTATGGGCAGCCAGAAAGTGGCAGAGATGCCGTCAAACGAGGACTTCAACAGCGCAGCCATCTGGGAGCTTAGCTTTAATACGCCAGCTTCTGACTCCACCTCCGCCCTCTTCCTTAAGATAAGCTACGAAGGCGACTGTGCTCGCGTCTATGCCGACGGTCATCTCGTAGCCGACAATTTCTGGAACGGCAAGTCAATGCTCTTCCGCCTCTCAGACCTCATCGGCAAGAAGGTAGAGCTCCGCATCCTCCCTCTCCGCAAGGATGCTCCAATCTACCTGCAAAAGAAGCAGAAAGAAATCCTCGATAACGCCAAAGGCAACACCCTCCTGAACCTCAACGGAATAAAGGTTATTGAAAGGAAATAATATCCCTTAGGGAAACGCATCGTCTCCCTAAGGTTTACAACTCGTTTCCCTAAGGTTTACAGCTAGCGTTCCTTTAGTTTATGAAGCGTTCGCAAATTTTAGAAAATCACAAGATTGCCTACACCCTACACCATTTCGCCGTAAGCAGCTGAGTATCAACAACTTATCACGATGTAGGCAACAATTATTGCCTACACCAGCCTACACCCTTGCCTACACCTCATAACACACTAATAATAAGCAAGTTACAAAGCTGGTGTAGGGGGTGTAGGCTGATTTTATATTCTCGCGGATTCAGATACAATTTGATGGAAATCCGGAGAAAGCCGCTCAAGCAGGAAGGTCGCAGCCCCAGCGACCAATCGGCAGCAGATAGACATTATCGCTAAAGATTGTCGCTTCGCGCCATGGTCGTAGAGGCTGCGACCTTCCGGCTTTAGCGATAGTCTGAAATATTTTTCCATGGAAGATCAGGACTCTCTCTCAAATCTCAACACTTTCCCATCAAACCTTCCGCAAAGAAAGTGATACACTTATTGTCCCCAAATCGCAGAATTGGAAACGACGCCCCATGGCATCGTTAATGGGCGAACATGGTTTTGCGGCGATTTTGCGGCAGTTTCCATTGCGGTAGCTTAACGACACCATGGGGTGTCGTTTCCAAACGAAACCTTCATCTTATGCTGTAATAGTGAACATTGGTTCTACTTTTTTCATTTCTTCACGATGCTTGCGCTTATGTTCAAGCATTCTTTCTATCAAGTCAAGCATTATCGCTCATGTCCTGTAATTCTTATGAATTCAAAAGAATTATAAGACTCACTAATTCACTAATTCTTGATAAAATATAATGGCAATGATATACCGGTTTTACTCGTAGGGCGAGGATTTCCGAGCCACGATTCAGGTTTTATTCCCGCAAACGGCTCGGAAATCCTCGCCCTACATCTTGGGGAGAACATGTATATTACTACCAAAACGAAGGCAGTCAAGATTTCTCTTGACTGCCTTCGTATTAACCATTAAAATCGTACGCCTGCAGGGGCTCGAACCCTGGACACCCTGATTAAGAGTCAGGTGCTCTACCAACTGAGCTACAAGCGCATGGCTTAGTGAGGTAAAAGTTTGGTAAACTTGTACGCCTGCAGAGGCTCGAACTCTGGACACCCTGATTAAGAGTCAGGTGCTCTACCAACTGAGCTACAAGCGCATCACTAAGCTTGCTGCGGAGGTCAACTGTTATTGTTTTTCCTCGTTAGCGGCTGCAAAGGTATGACTATTTTTTGAAACGGCAAAGAGTTTTATTGTTTTTTTGCCTTTTTCCGCCGAAGTTTCAATATTATCTTAACATACATCACCTTCATTTCACTAAAACGAACTACTTTTGCAGCATGAAAGATACGATAATACAACTTGCCGAGGAATACGAGAACAGGGATTTCATCAACGGCGATCCGTCATGGTTCATGCATCA
>JAZRYU010000117.1:0-19395 GCA_045600885.1 Prevotella sp. | reverse complement strand
ATGGTACTGCAAAGCTAATCACTTTTTTTCAAATATCCAAATCCTTTTCGAGTAATCTTCCAATCGACTGAGATAGACAGCACTCACTGTTATATCGTGCCTTTGTTTTCGGTTTCATCGAAAAGTTTGCTGCAAAAGTAAACAATTATTTTCTATCTCGCAAATAAATCAAGGAAAAAATCATAGCAAGACAGATACTTCCAGCCTAATACTCCACCTTTTCAAGGAATAGTCCGTTTGCGGGAACGCTTTCTCCTGCTGCACAGCGGGATTTCTTCTGGAGGACTTCTGCGAACTGTTCAAGGGTCATTCTGCCGCGTCCCACTTCAATGAGAGTGCCGACGACGGCGCGAACCATGTTGCGTAGAAATCTGTTGGCTTTTATCTCAAAGTGCCAGCGGGTTTCGCTGTCTTTTACCCAAACGGCGTGAGTGAGATTGCACATCGTGGTCTTTACGTCGGAGCCGACCTTGCAGAAGGACGCAAAGTCTTTTTCTCCGATGAGCATCGCGGCAGCTTGATTCATCTTTTCGAAGTCCAGCTGCCAATGAATCTGCCATGAGTAGTGGCGGGCAAAGATGTCCTTGCCGGTGCTGATGTAGTAATGATAAAGGCGTGAAGTGGCGGAGAAGCGTGCGTGCATGTCGTCGCTGACGGGCTCAATCCTCAGTACGGATATGTCGCGAGGAAGTAAGCGGTTGAGCTTGTAGGCGAGTTGCTCCAAGACCTCTCCCAGCCCCTCCACTGGGAGGGGAGAAGCCCCCATGAGGGGGAGGGTGGCTTCAAAATGTGCCACCATGTGACGGGCATGGACGCCGGTGTCCGTGCGACCTGCACCGACAACCTCTATAGGCTGACGTAAAATGACAGAAAGAGCTTTTTGAAGCTCTTCCTGTACTGTATTGCCATTCGGCTGAATCTGCCAGCCGTGATAGTTTGTTCCGTCGTATTGGAAATGTATGAAATATCTCATTGATATTTTATTTGCGGCTCAGAAATCTTCGCCCTACATGTTTCTACCGTGACACTGCTTGTATTTCTTTCCGCTACCGCAAGGGCATGGATCGTTACGACCAACCTTTGGATCGCGGATGATAGGAATCTTAGGGAGGTTCTGAGCGCCTTCGCGAGTGTCGCGATTTGCTACTTCGCGCTGGATGCGCTGAGCTTCATCGATGTCAATATGCTGCTCAACGTACTGAGGCTTTGGCTGTGGAACAGGTGCTGGTTCTGGTTCATTCTGAACTTCTTCCTGCTGAATCATTGGCACCTGAGCACGCATGAGGATAGAAACGATGCGGTCGTTCATCTCGTTAACCATGTTGTCGAAAAGCTTAACACTCTCAAGCTTGAAGATTACGAGAGGATCCTTCTGCTCGTAAGAAGCATTCTGAACAGAGTGCTTGAGCTCGTCGAGAGCGCGGAGGTTTTCCTTCCAGCAGTCGTCGATGATGTGAAGCATGATCTGCTTCTCAAATTCCTTGACAACGTTCTTGCAGTTGTTCTCGTAAGCCTCTTTGAGGTCAACGCGGATATTGTAACCACGCTTACCGTCAACGACAGGTACGACGATATACTTGTACTGATCGCCCTGATTCTCATAAACCTGCTTGATTACAGGCATTGCAGTTTCCTGCATCTTGTCAGTGCGAACCTTGAATGCCTCCATTGCTGTCTGGAAAGTGTCTTCGCAAAGCTTGTCAAGGTTACCGCTGAGAGCTTCCTCTGTGAACGGACACTCCATATAGAGAAGCTTAATGAAGAGCTCCTTACAGCCTTCGTAGTCGTTCTTTGTGATAATGTTAACAACGCGGTCCCAGATGATGTTAGCGATGTCCATGCCGATACGCTCACCCATGAGAGCATGGCGACGCTTGTCATAGACAACGGTACGCTGCTTGTTCATCACGTCGTCGTACTCGAGAAGACGTTTACGGATACCGAAGTTGTTCTCCTCTACCTTCTTTTGTGCACGCTCAATGGCGTTTGTTACGATAGAAGACTCTATACGTTCACCCTCTTCAAAGCCGAGTTTGTCCATTACGGTAGCGATCTTCTCAGAAGCGAAGAGACGCATCAGCTTATCTTCGAGCGAAACATAGAATACAGAAGAACCTGGGTCACCCTGACGTCCGGCACGACCTCGAAGCTGACGGTCAACGCGGCGGCTTTCGTGACGCTCTGTACCGATGATGGCAAGACCACCAGCATCCTTGATTTCCTTAGAAAGCTTGATGTCGGTACCACGACCTGCCATATTTGTTGCAATGGTAACAGTCTTACCGAAACCAGCCTGAGCCACGATGTCAGCCTCGCTCTGGTGGAGCTTAGCGTTCAATACGTTATGCTGAATGCCGCGCATCTTGAGCATACGAGAGAGGAGCTCAGAGATTTCAACAGAAGTAGTACCAACGAGTACTGGACGACCCTGTTCAACCATCTCCTGAACCTCTTCAATTACGGCATTATACTTCTCGCGGTTTGTCTTATAAACGCGGTCGTCAAGGTCCTTACGTGCGATTGGTCGGTTAGTAGGAATCTCAACAACATCGAGTTTGTAGATGTCCCAGAACTCGCCTGCCTCTGTGATGGCAGTACCGGTCATACCAGAGAGTTTGTGGTACATACGGAAATAGTTCTGGAGAGTGATGGTAGCGAAAGTCTGAGTAGCTTCCTTCACCTTACAATGCTCCTTAGCTTCAACAGCCTGATGGAGACCATCGCTCCACTGACGACCTTCCATGATACGACCAGTCTGCTCGTCAACGATCTTTACCTCGCCGTTGTCAATGACGTACTCTACGTCCTTTTCAAACATACAGTAAGCCTTAAGAAGCTGGCGGATAGTGTGAACTCGTTCACTCTGGATAGCATAATGGTCAAGGAGCTGATCCTTCTTTGCAAGACGCTCTTCATCAGTGAGATCCTTCTGAGTCTCAAGGTCAGAGAGTTCTGTCGTGATATCAGGAATGACGAAGAGGTCTTTTTCTCCCACCTGCTTTGCCATCCAGTCTGTACCCTTGTCGGTCATCTCGCAAGAGTTCAATTTCTCTTCAACAACGAAGTAAAGAGGTTCTACAGCCTCAGGCATCTTGCGGTTGTTGTTCTCCATGTAGTACTCCTCTGTCTTGAGCATACCAGCCTTGATACCTTCCTCAGAGAGGAACTTGATAAGCGGCTTGTTCTTAGGCAGACACTTGTACGAACGGAAGAGTGAGAGGAAGCCTTTGTCGAGAATTTCCTGGTCATTCTTTTCGCGACCTTCACTTATGAGCTTCTTTGCTTCTGCGAGATAGTCAGTGGCAAGTTTGCGCTGAACACCGACGAGCTTCTCTACGAGAGGCTGATACTGCTCAAACATCTGTACGTCACCGTTAGGAACAGGACCTGAGATGATGAGCGGAGTACGTGCGTCGTCCACGAGAACGGAGTCAACCTCATCGACGATAGCGTAGTTATGACGGCGCTGAACGAGAGATTCTGGCTCTGTAGCCATGTTGTCGCGGAGGTAGTCGAAACCGAATTCGTTGTTTGTACCGAAGGTGATGTCAGCCTGATAAGCCTTGCGGCGCTCCTCTGAGTTAGGACGATGCTTGTCGATGCAATCTACAGAAAGACCGTGGAACATATAGAGAGGTCCCATCCACTCCGAGTCACGCTTTGCAAGATAGTCGTTCACGGTTACAACATGAACACCGTTTCCAGTCAGTGCGTTGAGGAATACAGGGAGAGTAGCCACGAGGGTCTTACCTTCACCAGTTGCCATTTCGGCAATCTTACCCTGATGAAGAACGGTACCACCAAAGAGCTGTACGTCATAGTGTACCATGTCCCACTTAAGGTCGTTACCTCCAGCAATCCAGTGGTTGTTGTAGATAGCCTTGTCGTCTTCAATGCGGACAAAGTCTTTTGTCTGGGCAAGTTCGCGGTCGAAGTCTGTTGCTGTTACTACAACCTCCTCGTTATGAGCAAAGCGGTTGGCAGTTTCCTTTACGATGGCGAAGGCTACAGGGAGAACCTCTGTAAGTCCCTCTTCATAAAGCTCGAGCACTTCCTTGTCGAGTTTGTCTATCTCGTTGAAGATCACTTCACGCTCGTCGATAGGAGTATCTTCGATTTTCGCCTTGAGTTCGTCTATCTTGGCGAGTTTCTCAGTGCCCTTATTGCGTACAAAGAGAGTGATTTCATCTTTTTTCGCTCTCAGTTCGTCGTTTGAAAGCGCCTGAATCTCTGGATAAACAGACTTCACCTGCTCTACAATCGGCTGGATAAGCTTCATGTCGCGAGAGGACTTGTCGCCAAAGATTGATTTGATAAGTTTAAAGAATCCCATATTTTGATTATATTTTTTATCTATGTATTTACGGCTCAGAAATATTCGCCCTAATTTTAGTTTGCAATATTCGTGCCATTATGCGTTGGTAGCCTTGCGGAATTGCTCTAACAGCCATGTTTTTTGTTCTGCGATAGTCATTTCGCTGTTGTCGAGCAGTATGGCGTCATCAGCCTTACGAAGAGGAGATACCTCACGATGAGAGTCCTGATAGTCTCTCTCGCGTACATTATTTAATATGTCCGCATAGTCAGCTTCCTGTCCTTTAGCCTTGAGTTCGTCGTAGCGTCGCTGTGCTCTTACCTCGTCACTTGCCGTTACGAATATCTTCAGTTCTGCGTCAGGGAATACGGTTGTGCCGATGTCACGTCCGTCCATCACAACACCTTTGTCCTTTCCCATTCGGCGCTGCTGGTCAACCATTGCTGTACGGATGAAAGGCAGGGCTGCAATTTCGCTTACATGGGAAGAAACCTCCATTCCTCTGATCTCGTCTTCAACGATTTCTCCGTTCAGGCACGCCATCGGTTTTCCTGTTTCAGGGTTGAGCTGGAAGGATATGTGGATGTCGTCTATGTGATTTTCCATTTCGGCAGGAGCAATATTATTGCGTAAAGCATAGAGCGTGCAGCAGCGATACATAGCACCTGTATCTACGTATATGTAGCCAACTTCCTTAGCGAGATCTTTTGCCATAGTGCTTTTTCCGCAGGAAGAGTGACCGTCTATTGCTATCGTTATCTTTTTCATATTAAGAATATTAACTGAAGCAGTGATGCTTCGGTAACGGAACTTTATGAATTCATTGACATGAAGAACTCAGAATTGTCCTTTGTTCTGTTCATGTGTTGCTGTATCATAGTCATAGCCTCGATGGCATTCATGTCTGCAATATGCTTGCGGATTATCCACATCTTTCCAAGAGTGTTCTCGTCTTGCAGAAGATCGTCGCGACGGGTGCTTGATGCAACGAGGTTGACAGCAGGATAGATTCGCTTGTTGGCAAGAGCGCGGTCAAGCTGAAGTTCCATGTTACCAGTTCCCTTGAACTCCTCAAAGATAACTTCGTCCATCTTTGAACCAGTGTCGATGAGAGCTGTTGCGATGATGGTCAGTGAACCGCCGTTTTCTATGTTACGCGCAGCACCGAAGAATCGCTTTGGCTTTTGAAGGGCGTTCGCGTCAACACCACCAGTGAGCACCTTTCCAGATGCTGGAGCAACGGTGTTGTAAGCTCGTGCAAGTCGGGTTATTGAGTCAAGGAAGATTACTACGTCATGTCCGCATTCTACGAGTCGCTTAGCCTTCTCAAGCACGAGGTTAGCGATTTTTACATGCTTCTCGGCAGGTTCGTCGAAAGTAGAGGCAATGACCTCTGCGTTTACTGTGCGAGCCATGTCTGTTACTTCCTCTGGACGTTCGTCAATGAGAAGCATCATAAGGTAAGCCTCTGGGTGGTTTGCAGCAATAGCGTTTGCAATATCCTTCATGAGGATAGTCTTACCAGTCTTAGGCTGTGCCACGATGAGGGCACGCTGTCCCTTGCCGATTGGCGAGAATAGATCAACGATTCGTGTAGAGCGATTTGTCGTTGCAGGATTACCGCAGAGCGTGAACTTCTCGTCAGGGAAGAGAGGGGTGAGATGCTCAAAAGGAATGCGATCGCGAACTTCCTCTGGCTTGCGTCCGTTGATGTAGTTTATAGATGTAAGAGTGAAGAACTTCTCTCCGTCGAATGGTGGACGGACAAGGCATTCTATCACATCACCGGTCTTCAGTCCGTACTGCTTTACGTACTGACCAGCAACATAAACGTCGTCAGGAGAAGAAACATAGTAGTATTCCGATGAGCGGAGGAAACCGTATCCGTCAGGCATCATTTCAAGAACGCCGCGTATGGAAACTATATCGTCAAAATTATATTCCTTCTTCTCTGGCTTTACTGGTTCAGCCTTTTGTGGCATCTCACGCTCGGCAGACTTAGTATCCTTTATTTCTGCCTGCTTCTGAACGACATGCTTTCTCTCAGCAATAGGTGCAGGTTCGAAGATGGGCTCTGGAATTGTACCTAATTCCTGAAGCAAAGCCTGATCTTCTGTTGGGATGTCCTGAATGACGATGAAATCGATACTGTCGTCTATATCAATAGACGGTTCAGACGGAATGCCGTTCTGTTCTAAAGGTATCTCGTTCTGTTCAGCAGCTTCTGTAGGAACAGCAGTTTCCTCGCTTTTGACAGCTTCTGTTGCAGCAGGTTCTTCGTTTACTGTTTCTTCTGCTTTACGGCTCGGAAATTCTCGCCCTACATTTGGCGCTACGGCAGTTTCTTCTACTATTGGTTCAGTCGTTTCTTCGACTGTTGTTGTTTGATTTTCTGCGATTGCGGTTTCCTGAGGAGTAGTCTCTGCGTCTGCTGAGCTGGAATCATTTGCTGCGTCTGCTGGGATGGAATCATTATCGGTAGCGGCTGCTTGTTCCGCCTTTGCTCTCTGCTGGCTTTCCCATGCAGCGATAGCCTCAAGTTCAGCCTTAGACTTGCGTCCTCGGTGTGGCTTGAAGAGAAGAGCCGGATCTTGCAGTTCCTCTGCCGGTTCAGCATTATTTTCTGGAATGTTCTCTCCTTCGGAAACGAAATCTTCGTCAAAGAGTCCTTTCTGCGCAGCCTTATCAATCTGTTCCTTTATTGACTTGCGCTTTTCCTTTGTATCAAGACTCTCTCCATCCATACCATTTACGGTATAGACAGCATCTTTTTTTGCTATGCGGGTACGCTTTCTTTTAGGCGTACTGCCAAGAACTTCCTCTGAGGAAATCTCTGGCAATATATCTTTTGTTGACACTATAAATATATAAAAGTTCTGGATAATTGCGGGCGGTTAATATTGTGCCCAAATAAGGTTTGGGGCAGAGAATAGCTCCAAAACACGGTGCAAAGTTAAGAAAAAAAGTGGAAATAACAACGCTAAACGTAATTATTTTCACTTTTTTATGAAAAATTTGTTGATTATTGAACCAAATGTCCTTTTATTCTGCATTAAAGATACCATTCTGCCTTCATGGCTTCGGCTGTTTCGAGAAGCATTGCATACCAATCAGCTCCAAAACGTCGGGTCAGCGGACCTTCAAGGAACTTATAGATAGGCAGACCTATCTCGCGACCTTTCTTTACTGCGGTGTGGCAGACGTCCCATCTGTTATAACTGAGAGCCGACATGCCATTTGAGAGAACCTTCTCGCGAATAGGGTAGAGTGCACATGAGATTGGCTTGATGAAGTCAATCTTGCCCGCTCTCTGAGCTTTCTCTATCGAACATAGGCAGCAGTCGCCGTCATAGCATGTGAAGACGCAGTCCTTGCCGTTTACGATGCTGGTCACGAGGTCGCCTTCTTCGTCCACATAAGCTACGCCTTGCTTGTCGATGATGCTTTGAGCCTGAGCCGAGAGGTCTGGCCATACCACATCAAGAGCGTCCTCAATAGCTGCCACTTCTTCTGGCGATACTGGTGCTCCAGCGTCGCCCTCAATGCAGCATTCGCCCTTGCATTGCGAAAGGTCACAGCAGAACTGTTCGGTGAATATTTCTGTTGAGACGAGAACGTCTCCTACTTCTACTATCATTTACAATTTACCATTTACAATGTACAATTTGGCATTCGCCTTGACATGTACCATTTATAAAGTACAAATTTATCCTTTTGCAGCAAGAACTTCAATCTCGACGAGAGCGCCCTTAGGCAGTTTCTCAACGGCAACGGCAGAGCGTGCTGGATAAGGCTGCTGGAAGAACTCAGCGTAAACCTCGTTCATTGCAGCGAAGTCGTCCATGCTGTTCAGATAAACAGTTGTCTTTACGACGTGAGCAAGGTCCGTGCCGGCTGCTTCCAGGATATTTTTTGCGTTGGTAAGCGACTGGCGTGTCTGCTCCTTGATGCCGCCTTCAGCAAATTCTCCAGTAGCAGGATCTACTGGAATCTGACCAGATGCATAGACGAAACCGTTCACTTCAATAGCCTGACTGTATGGACCGATGGCAGCAGGTGCCTTTTCTGTGTGTATTGCTTTCATAGAGTAAAAAGTCTTTTTATTATAGGAATTATAACTGCAAAGGTAAGCTTTTCTATCGAATTGTGCAACAATTTACCAAAAACTTTTCAAAACAGTTGCGCTTTTCATTAAAATTATCTACTTTTGCGCAGTGAATTGTACATAAAAAGGTCATTGTACATTGTATAACCCCTAAAAAAGAATACACAATACTATGGAAAAGTTCAAACTTGGAATAATCGGTACAGGCTGGATTGCCGACCAGATGGCAAAGACCGTCAGTGGCATGGAGGAAGTGGAACTCTATGCAGTTGCCTCACGAAACATAGAGACTGCACAGAAGTTTCAGGAAACTCATGGCGTAACCCGAGCTTATGGTTCATACGAAGATATGGTGAAGGACGATGCTGTGCAGCTTGTTTATGTTGCAACGCCTCACTCTCACCATTACGAGAACGTGATGCTCTGCCTTGACTACAAGAAACCTGTGCTTTGCGAGAAAGCGTTTACAGCTACGGCATGGCAGGCTGAGGAGATTATTGAACGAGCTCACAAGGAGAACATCTTCATCACAGAAGCCATTTGGACACGCTACATGCCTTTGTCAAAGACCATAAACGAGACCATCGCAAGTGGCATAATCGGTACGCCGAAGATGATTTCCGCAAATCTTTGCTATCCAAACATAGACAAGCCTCGAATGTATCTGCCAGAACTTGCCGGCGGTGCATTGCTCGACCTTGGTGTCTATACGCTGAATTTTGCAGCCATGATCTTCGGCAGCGACATCGAAAAGACTGTTTCCACTTGCATGATGACTGAAACGGGCGTTGATAGCCAGAATAATATCACGCTCCATTATACTGACGACAGAATGGCTGTGCTCACTTCGTCTAACCTCGTTAAGAGTGACCGTCAGGGAATAATCTCTGGAGAGAAAGGCCACATCATCGTTGAGAATATCAACAATCCGCAGAGCCTTACCATCGTGGATAATGACTATCAGGTCATCAAGACTATCAAATGTCCAAAGCAGATTACCGGTTATGAATATCAGGTTTATGCTTCTATGGAGGCTATTCGTGCTGGCAAGATAGAATGTGATGATATGCCTCATGAGGAGACTCTCCGCATTATGCGTCAGATGGATGCGTTGAGAATGGAATGGAATGTGCGCTATCCATGGGACAGAGATAATTGAAAATTGAGAATTGAAAATTGAGAATTGATAATAGAAAGATTGATCCCTTGAAATCTCGAAGAAACGGTCTCTCGAAATCTCGAAGAATCGTTTTCCCGAAAAAAACAAAACCCCAAACCCCAAAACCTCAATGAAGATAATAGCTATTGACCAATCTACATCCGCTACGAAAGCGATGCTTTTCAATGACCGTTGCGAGATGGTACGTCGTGTTAATCGCGATCATAAGCAGTACTATCCGCAGCCGGGATGGGTGGAACATGATGCCGAGGAAATCTATGCGAATGCAATAAGCGGTTTGCGCGAACTGCTTGCTGAAGAAGACATTAATAATAAAGAATACTGTCTGGCAATAACAAATCAGCGTGAGACGGTTGTTGTGTGGGATAAATCAACAGGCAAACCGATACAAAATGCCGTTGTTTGGCAGTGTATGCGTGGAGCTGACATCTGCAAAAAACTTAAGGCAGACGGCTATGAGCAGTTGGTGAAAGAGCGTTCCGGCTTGCTTATTGACCCTTATTTCTCTGCTTCTGGTGTGCGCTGGATGCTGGATAATATCCCTGAAGCTCAAGAGAAAGCTGACCGTGGGGAGCTCTTGATGGGAACCATCGACACTTGGCTTGTATGGAAACTGACAGGTGGCAAGGTTCATGCAACAGACTTTACCAATGCTTCGCGTACGATGTTGATGAATATCCATAAGTTGGAGTGGGATGATAATCTGCTTAAGATGTTCGGATTTCCTCGTTCAATGATGGCGGAACTGAAGCCTTGCGATGGAGATTTCGGCGAAACAACCCTTGAGGGAATCCTTCCAAAACCAATAAAGATTGCCGGTGTACTTGGTGATAGCCACGGCGCACTTGCTGGTCAGATGTGTTTTGAGGCTGGACTTGGCAAGACAACTTACGGCACAGGCTCTTCCGTGATGGTCAATATTGGTGAGGATTGTCCGCAGGAACCACCGAAAGGACTGGTAACAAGCATCGGATATGCCGCAAAGGGTAGGGTGTTCTATGCTTTTGAGGGTAATATCCATGCCACAGGAGCAACGCTCAAATGGCTGCAAAACCAGTTGAAGATGATTGACTCGCCAGCAGAAGTCGAGGCTGAGGCTAAGAGCGTGGAAGATAATGGCGGCGTTTATTTCGTGCCTGCATTTGCCGGACTTGGTGCACCTTGGTGGAACGATAAGGTCAAGGCTACAGTGTCTGGTATGACTCTCGCTACCACTCGTGCTCACTTCCTTCGCGCTGCGCTGGAGAGCATTGCTTATCAGGTTACTGATCTTGTACAGGCAATGGTGCGTCAGGCTGACGTGAAACTTAAGGAAATGAGAGTAGATGGTGGACCTACGAAGAACGGCTTCCTCATGCAGTTACAGGCTGACTGCCTGAGAGTACCAATCAACTGCTCTGACGTAGAAGAAGCTTCTGCCCTCGGAGCTGTCGTAATGGCAGGTCTGAACCAGGGCATCTGGGCTGATTTTGCAGAAGTGGAGAAGCTCAGAAAGAGCAAATGGACAAAGTCACCTCAAGAAAATGAGCAGCAGATAGAAAGCTGGCTCGGAGGATGGCATAAGGCTGTTGAGCAGATGATGAAATAAGGTCATGTACCATCTACCATGTACCATTTACCATTATCATTGTGACATTTAGTTATTTTTCGTGTTAGCCCATAGCGTAGGGAAGCGTTAGGAATAATGCAGACGATTTTGCCTAAATGAAAGATTGAAGAAATGATAATGGTAAATGGTACATGGTACATGGTAAATGGTAAATATGATTATCCTTCAATAGTGATGATCTTGCCGTCTTCGTCATACTGAAGTTCGCAAACCTTGAGAGAGCGGCACCAAGACTTGCCACCAGAAGGAACTGAGTCGTGATGGAAGAGATACCACTTGCCGTCCCATTCTACGATACAGTGGTGAGTGGTCCAGCCTGCCTTGACAGGAGTGAGCACAACGCCCTGGTAAGTGAAAGGTCCGTAAGGATTGTCGCCGATAGCGTAGCAGATCATGTGAGTGTCACCAGTAGAGTAAGAGAAGTAGTATTTTCCGTTGTACTTGTGTACCCATGATGCTTCGAAGAAGCGGTAAGGATTGTCAGCTGTGAGTCGCTTTCCGTTTTCGTCGAGAATCTCAACTGCGCGTGGTTCCTCAGCAAATTCCACCATGTTTTCCTTCATCTTTACCACACGTGGGAGGATAGCTTCCTCGCTGCCCTGTGGAAGATAAGGAGCCTCTACAGCCTTGTTGTCAACATAACGCTGTAGCTGACCGCCCCAGATACCGCCGAAATACATATAGTATTCGCCGTCAACATCGTCCTTGAGGCAGGCATAGTCGATAGAATAAGAGCCGTGGATTGGATACTCCATAGCCTTGAACGGACCTGTTGGCTTGTCTGCGATGGCAACACCCATGCGGAAGATGTCGTTGCGGTCCTTCAATGGGAAGTAGAGATAGTATTTGCCATTACGCTCCTGGATGTCGCAATCCCAGAGCTGGCGACCATGCCAAGGAATGTCATCTACAGAAAGAATCACTCCGTGGTCAACAACTTCGCCTGTCATTGGGTCACCTTCAATGGTGAAGCAGTGGTAGTCCTTCATGTCGTACTGGTCGCCATTGTCATTCTCAGTGTCTGTGCAATCCCAGTCGTGTGATGGATAAACGTGCAGCTTTCCTTCAAAAACGTGTACGGAAGGATCTGCGTGATAGTCTTCAGGAATAAGATATCTTTTTTCCATAACTTTTAGTTATTAATTGGGTTAGGTTATTCTTTTTGATGTGCAAAGGTAATAACTATTGATGTAAATCGCAAATTTCTCTTTGAAAAAGTATCAAATCGCGAGATAATTGTTGCAAAATCCGATTTATTTTACAAAAAGTAGGCAAAAATGCGAAAAAAACGCCTTATATTCGTTTGATTGAAATGTTTTTCTTAAATTTGCCGCGATTATGAAATCATTCTTTAGAAAAATATTGCTGTTTGTTGCAGTCCTCTTTGCTGCAATCCCACTTTCTGCCCAGGAAAACAATGAGGCAGAAACTGACAGTGTGCCATCGCCGGAAGTTCTTGCTGAGGGCATCCATATCTCCCTTCTTACCTGTGGCGGTTATGATGCCGTTTGGGCTCTTTATGGTCATTCCGCTCTTCGTGTCCAGGTGGAAAAGACTGGCGAGGACTTTGCTGTGAACTACGGACTTTTCGATTTCAACCAGCCAAACTTCATCGGTCGTTTCGTGTTCGGAAAGTGCGACTACATGATGGGTTTCGTGCCGTTTGAACTGTTCAAGCGGGAGTTTACTGCGAAGAATGCCTACGTCTATCAGCAGGAGATAAACCTTACGCCGGAAGAGAAGATATCCGTGCTTCAGGCTCTTGCTGAGAACGAACGCCCGGAGAACTGCATGTATCGCTATAACTTCTTCTATGACAACTGCGCTACACGTCCGCGAGACATTATTCTTAATAATATTCCCGACAAGATAATCTACCGCAATGAGATAGATTCCACTATGACATTCCGTCAGATTATCCATGAGAATAATGCCCAGAAACCATGGTGCCGACTAGGCAACGACCTTCTTCTCGGTGTTGGAGCCGACCGTCCTACCACTCGAGCTAACCAGCAATTCCTGCCAGCGTTCTTGAAGCGTGACTTCGCAAAGGCTCAGTTTGAGGATTCTTTCGGCATAAGGCGTGATGTAGTACTCTCAGATCAGCTTCTTCTGGAGGACAAGACGGTCTATGAGAAGGAATTTCCGCTCACACCGACAGAGTGCGCTATCATCATTCTCGGCATAGCAGTCTTGCTCACCGCTTTCGAAAAGACAAAGAAAAAGAAGTTCTGGCAGTTTGATGCCTTGCTTCTTTTCGTCTGCGGCATTGTCGGATTGATACTTTTCCTCATGATATTCTCTGAACATCCGGCAGTCAGCGTCAATCTGCTCATCCTCATGTTCAATCCGCTGCTCTTGCTCCTCTTTTGGAGAGTTTTGGGCGAACTGCGCAGAAAGCGTAAGCCGCTCTTACTCCGCTTATATTTCCTATGTCTTATAGTATCCTTTGTTACGATGGGTTCCAGTCCGCTCGGATTCTACGTGCAGTATCCGCCGGAAGGATTCCTCTTCGTAGTTGCAGCCTTGCACGTCCGTGTTGCGGCATACCTGAAGGCACCAGAGCAGAAGGAGGTTTACACAAAAGCAAGACCTGCTTAGAATAAATAATCAAAAAAACTAAATACATATTATGGCAACTCCACACAATGAAGCCCAGAAGGGCGAATTCGCTAAGACTGTTCTTATGCCTGGCGACCCACTTAGAGCAAAGTTTATTGCTGAGACATTCCTTGAGAATCCTAAGCTTATCAACAATGTCCGTGGTATTCATGGATATACAGGAACATGGAAGGGTAAGCCTGTCAGCGTAATGGCAAGTGGTATGGGAATGCCTTCTATCGGCATTTATTCTTACGAGCTCTACAAAGAGTACGGCGTAGAGAACATTATCCGCATCGGTTCTGCCGGTTCGTATGTTAAGAATCTCCATGTCTATGACGTTGTTCTTGCCACTGGTGCTTACAGCGAGAGCTCTTACGCTAATACACAGTGCGGCTACGAAAAGGACATAACTTATCCTTCTGTAGCTCTCAACAATAAGATTGCTGCCTGTGCAGAGAATCTTGGCATCACCCTCCAGCAGGGACTCATCCACTCTTCTGACGTATTCTATCGTGAGAACGACGACTATATGCAGGAAGTCCTTGACAAGGGTTGCGTAGCGGTAGAGATGGAGAGCTTTGCACTCTTCTCAAATGCTCGCGTGCTCAAGAAGAATGCTGCTTGCCTCCTCACAATCTCTGACTCTTTCGTTGAAGATGCTGTCACTACAGCTGAAGAACGACAGAACAACTTCAAGGAAATGATGAAGATAGCTCTTGACGCAGCAATTGAAGAATAATGGCATGTACCATTTACCATGTACCATTTACCATTATCATTTTGTCATCTGTACATTTCGGGAATCCTGTAAAATGAAAGAATGCCTCAATTATAATTGTACATTGTACATGGTAAATGGTACATAAACAATTTATTTACCATTCGCCTAAGCATCTTAAATAATGATAGAAACAGGACTTACCCATACTTCCACCATGCTGGTGACAGCAGACAAGACGGCAGCTGCTGTCGGTTCTGGTGATATGCCCGTTCTTGCCACACCGATGATGATGGCATTGATGGAGAATGCTGCCATGAATGCCGTCTGTGTTCATCTTGCAGAGGGGGAAACCACCGTTGGCGGGCAGATAGAGGCGTCTCATCTGAAGCCTACCAAGGAAGGACAGACCGTCTCTGCTACGGCTACGGTAACGAAGGTTGACGGTCGGAAGATCTACTTTGACATTGAGGCAAGGGAGGGAGACGAGCTACTCGGCAAAGGCACTCACCTTCGCTTCATTGTCAGTCGCGACCGCTTCTTGTCAAAACTTTAATCTCTATGAAAGAATTCCTTTTGGTACTCAAGCGGTTCGTGCCGCCATACAAGCGTTATCTTGTGTCTTCAGTGGTGTGGAATATCCTTTCCGCGCTGCTGAACATTTTTTCGTTTGCTGCAATCATCCCGATACTCCAGATTCTTTTCCAGACGGATGCCGTGCAGCAGAATGTCCAGTTCATTCCGTGGGATAGCGCAGCCTATGACCTGAAGGAGATTGCCTCAAACAATATGAACTACTACGTCATGGCACTCATCCAAGAGGTGGGACAATCTACAACACTCCTCCTCATCGGACTCTTCCTTGCCGTGACCACATTCCTCAAGACGGGTGCTTACTTCATGGCGGCTGCCTCCATAATGCCTATCCGCACTGGTGTTGTTCGCGATATTCGCAACATGATGTACCAGAAGATAACGTCCCTTCCTCTCGGCTTTTTCTCAGAAGAGCGTAAAGGCGATATCATTGCCCGAATGAGCGGTGATGTTCAGGAGATAGAAAACTCCATCATGAGTTCTCTGGAGATGCTCTTTAAGAATCCTATTCTTATCATCGCCTATTTCGCCACTCTGCTTCTTATCAGCTGGCAGCTGACACTCTTCACCCTTCTCATCGTTCCTGTGATGGGATGGTTCATGGGAGTCGTCGGAAGGAAACTCAAGCGCAAGTCTGTTGAGGCGCAAAGCCTCTGGAGCGACACCATGTCGATGGTAGAAGAAACCCTCGGCGGACTGCGTATCATCAAGGCTTTCTCTGCCGAGAAACGCATGAACAAGCGCTTTGCCGAACGAAACGATCAGCACCGCTCAGCCGTTCTCAAGGTGGCTCTCCGCCAGACGATGGCACATCCAATGAGCGAGTTCCTCGGCACAGTGATGATAGTCATCGTGCTTTGGTTCGGAGGAATACTCGTGATAAACTACGACTCCCTTTCCGGACCTACATTTATATATTATCTGGTGATACTCTATAGCATCATCAATCCGCTGAAAGACTTCTCCAAGGCAGGCTATAACATTCCGAAAGGTCTTGCCTCAATGGAGCGTGTTGATAAGATCCTCCTTGCCGAGAATAATATCCGTGAGAAGGAAGATGCCCGTGAGATTGCCTCTTTTGAGCATGAGATAGAGTTCCGCAACGTCAGCTTTAAGTATGACGAGAAATGGATTCTCCGCAACATAAACCTCAAGATTCAGAAGGGCAAGACCATTGCCATCGTGGGGCAGAGCGGCGGCGGAAAGTCAACGCTCGTTGACCTTATTCCTCGCTATTATGACGTTCAGGAAGGAGAAGTACTTATTGATGGCATAAACGTCAAGGACCTTCGCATCGACTCCCTCCGTCAGCTCATCGGAAACGTCAATCAGGAGGCGATTCTTTTCAATGATTCCTTCCGTAACAACATCGCCTTCTCTAAGTCGGATGCCTCTGACGAAGAGGTCCGCAATGCGGCTCGCATAGCCAATGCGCAGGAGTTTATAGAGAAATACGATGAAGGCTACGAGGCAACCGTAGGCGATCGTGGTGGTCGTCTTTCCGGTGGACAGCGTCAGCGTGTCAGCATCGCTCGTGCCATACTGAAGAATCCGCCAATCCTCATTCTCGACGAGGCTACATCAGCCCTTGACACGGAGAGCGAACGACTCGTTCAGGACGCCCTTGAGCATCTTATGAAGACTCGCACCACCGTAGCCATTGCCCATCGTCTTTCCACCATTAAGCATGCCGATGAGATCTGCGTCGTTCATGAAGGACGCATCGTTGAGCGTGGCACTCACGAGGAACTCCTTAAGACGGACGGATATTACAAGAAGCTGAACGACATGCAGCAGCTCTAATTATCAATTTTCACTTTTCACTTTTCACTTTAACCACTGATGGTCTCAGTTGACGCTCTTACCGTCGAATTTGGCGGAACAACACTTTTCAAGGATATTTCGTTTGTAATAAACCCAAAGGATCGCATTGCCCTTATGGGTAAGAATGGTGCAGGAAAATCTACGCTTCTGAAGATTCTTGCCGGCGTGCGCACTGCCACTCGTGGCAGCGTCTCAGCACCTAAGGATTGCACTATCTGCTATCTTCCTCAGCATCTTATGACCGAAGACGGCAACACCGTCTGGGACGAGGCTCTGAAGGCTTTTGCTCATATCAATGCTATGGAAGAGGAGATAAACAGCATCAATGAGCAGCTTACCACGCGCACCGATTATGAGAGCGACGAATATATGGCACTCATTGAGAAGGTCAGCATGATGAGCGAAAAGTTCTATGCCATCGACCGTACTCATTTTGAGGAAGACGTGGAGAAAGCTCTGCTCGGACTCGGCTTCGAGCGCACCGATTTCCAACGTCAGACATCAGAGTTCTCCGGCGGATGGCGTATGCGTATTGAGCTTGCCAAGCTCCTTCTCCAGAAACCAGACGTGCTGCTCCTTGATGAGCCTACTAACCATCTCGACATTGAGTCCATCGGATGGCTTGAGCAGTTCCTTATGGATTCGCAGATGGCTGTCGTCGTTATCAGCCACGACCGCCGTTTCATCGACAATATCACTACACGCACCATAGAGGTTACCCTCGGTCGTATTTACGACTATAAGGCAACCTACAGCCATTATCTTGAACTTCGCAAGGAACGTCGTGCGCAGCAGCAGAAGCAGTATGACGATCAGCAGAAGCTCATAGCAGAGGCAAAGGAGTTTATTGAGCGCTTTAAGGGCACGTACTCCAAGACTTTCCAGGTGCAGAGCAAGGTGAAGTGGCTTGAGAAACTGGAACTTGTAGAGGTGGACGAGGAAGACACGTCAGCACTCCGACTGAAGTTCCCACCGTCGCCACGTAGCGGAAACTATCCTGTTATCTGCGATGGAGTGGGGAAGTCTTACGACGGAAAGAACGTCTTCTCCGCTTGCTCCTTTACCATTGAACGTGGAGAGAAGGTAGCGTTTGTGGGAAGGAACGGCGAGGGTAAGTCAACCCTCGTGAAGTGTATCATGCAGGAGATAGAG
This sequence comes from Prevotella sp., assembly GCA_045600885.1. Lineage (GTDB taxonomy): Bacteria > Bacteroidota > Bacteroidia > Bacteroidales > Bacteroidaceae > Prevotella. Next base: position 1,294 of record JAZRYU010000117.1, on the reverse strand, counting down.
CATGACGGTACTCTTACTCTCGGACATAATGTGCAGATAGGCTATTTTGCCCAGAACTCAGCATCGCTTCTTGATGAGAACAAGACCATCTATGAGACCATCGATGATATTGCCGTTGGCGATATGCGCTTGAAGATTCGCGACCTCCTCGGTGCCTTTATGTTCGGTGGCGAGGAGAGTCAGAAGAAGGTGAAGGTGCTCAGTGGTGGCGAGCGCGTGCGACTCTGCATGATAAAGCTGCTACTCGAGCCGGTCAATCTCCTCATTCTCGATGAGCCGACGAACCACCTCGACCTCAAGACAAAAGACATTCTGAAGCAAGCCCTTCGCGACTTTGACGGCACCCTCATCTGCGTCTCTCACGACCGTGACTTCCTCAGCGGACTCACCACGAAGACCTACGAGTTCGGCGGCGGCAGGGTAAAGGAACACCTCTGCGGCGTGGATGAGTTCCTTGAGCAGAAGAAGATGGACAATCTCGCCGAACTGGAGAGGAAGGCGTAGTTTTTTTGCTTTTCGCATGTCTCTAAAGTGACGCAAAACAAAAAAAATGCTATAGTAAGGTACATAGGTACACTGACCCCCTTAAACTGCTGAGCATCAACCTTTTAGTTAGTGAACCTTATGGTACACTAAAGGTACACTGTAAGGTACACGTGCGATTCATCCCTTTGCAGCAACAGACGGTTTCTTACTAGAAAGGAAATATTTTCTAGTAAGAAAAATGTTATTTTCTTATAAGAAAAAGTAATGTATTCCTGAAGAATCCGCATAGAATTCCCAAAGAACCTAAAGACCTTATAACCAATCAAGTTGAAGCATGCGAAACTTGAGTGATTTCTCGTGTACCTTACGGTGTACCTTTTGTGTACCATAAGGTACACGCGTATCCCTCTGATAGTCAACGTGTAATAAGCCGCAGTGTACCTGTGTACCTTATTTTGATTAAATCAATGCAGACGGCAGATCCCTCCCTCTTCGTTTCCTACAAAATAACGAAAAAAACATTAGTAGCCCAAATCTTTCTACTGCTAAAAATGGGTGTTTATTTACTGCTGATAAACAAAATAAGGTAATTTTATTTACTGCCAATAAATAAAAAGTTGCGTTTTTATTTGGTTGTAATAAATAAAAATGTTACTTTTGCAGAAGATTTAACCCGCATTGCAGCGATTTTTCACGTAACTCCTTGTTTCTCAGGAGGCGGATTTTTTTGAGGTGATTTTTTGTGCACCACAGATTTCACCTTCCCAAGCGGATGTGGATTTATGTCCAACAGTGAGTATATTGCAGA
>JAZRYU010000116.1:0-5679 GCA_045600885.1 Prevotella sp. | reverse complement strand
ATACGTGACAGTTTCTGTGTTTCAAAGATCGCTTTCGGATGGTTTCCCAACCGGTTTTATCATGAGCGGACGGCTTTTCGTCACACGTCCAGCTTCATTTCTTCATTGGTGACGATACGATATCATGGTCAAAACCGTGGTTAATACCCATAGATACGCATCGCCCGTTCCGTACAACTCGGTCTTCAAATTGACCCTCGTTCCTCAGGTCAACACGAAGACCTCTTTAGTTATTCTCAATAACCTGGACTAAATTATCGTTGTTTTTTTCAATAATCTCTGTTAGATGACTATTGTTCTTTTCTATTGCATAACTTAATTTCATTGTAATTAAAGCAACATCATCAATATAATATTTGTCGTCAATAATCTCTGTCAAAACATGTAGGTTCTTTTGGAGTTTATGGCGAACAGACTTATCTAAATATGTAAATATTAATGAACCGAGCATACCTAACAATGATGTTGCGAAAGCAGTTCCCATAACGCCAAGCAATGATTGGATACTTGCTTGAATATTTTCGGTATTGGAACTGTCAAATGTTGCAATACCTATAGTCAGGCCAAGGAAAGTTCCAAATAGACCTAAGCCAACAAGCATACCTGATGCTGCATCAAGTATTTTTGTGTTGGCATTATAAGCATGCGAAACGCAACTTTCTGAGAAAAACTCAGATGATGGGAAATTACTTCTGCCTTCATCTATAGTTTTCTGGTATGATTCCTTTATATGTTTCAAAGGTGTGGAATCCATCCCTAGAAATGGGTCCCCTAATTCAGTTGTTGACAATATGTCGTTTGAGGCATTTTTGAGTTTTACCAAACTTGTATATAAAAAAACAAATACTCCAATAATGAGTACACAAACAATAATTGTAATAATCATAATTAAAATTTATGTTTTATATTGATCAATATTTTCATGTGAGACAATCCTTTGTCACACTTTGTGTCTTTTCTTCAATCTGTACCTAATACTTCTGCTTACTTGGTATCACTCCTCTCACCCCGCCTTTCGGATTCTGCACATCGCCTTTGTATCGCGGAATGAGGTGCATGTGACAATGGAAGACGGATTGTCCGGCTGCTTCGTTTACGTTGATGCAGAAGAACTCGAAAGTTCTATATTGTGAGCGGAGCGCTATCCACTGCCTATGTCTCCAACTTAACGCAATTGGTGCGTATAATTATTATAGCCGAAAATGGCTATTTGTGCGGGCAAAGTTACAACAATTTTCTAAATAAATCAAGGTTTTTCTCTTTTTTTCCTATCTTATTATATAAAATAGGCAGAAAATTCAGTCAGTCAGCCAAAAAGTATAATCTTCGCCCTACAAAACCTGAATCGCGGCTCAGTAAACTTCGCCCTACAAAATAAAGGAAGGAGCTATTTGATAGCTCCTTCTAATGCTTGTGCCAACTGGTCTGGGCAGGATGTTGGTTTCATTCCGCAGCGTATGCCTTTGAGCTTTGAGATAACGTCAGTGGCATTCATTCCCTTGACAAGTGCGCTGACGCCTGAGGTGTTTCCCATGCAGCCGCCGATGAATACGCAGTTCTGTACGGTGTTGTTCTCGTCGATGTCAATGATAATCTGACGAGCGCAAGTGCCGAATGTGTTATAGACAATCTGTTTCATTATGTGAGTAGGTTTATAGGGTTACTATTATTGGTTCGTGATGTATGGCTGGAAGTATCTTCTCTACAAGGTCCTGGGTCTTCAGTCGGAGGCTTGAGGTGTTCTTGCAGGGATGACAGCCGACGTAATGGCTTTTCAGTACGTCGCTGTCGATGAGCAGTTGCACTTCGTTTTGCGCATCGTTCATTAGTCCCATGACTGACACTGAGCCTGGCATTACGTCGAGATATTTCTCCATGGCTGTGCCGTCGGCAAAGGATAGTCTTGCGGAGTTAATCTGCTGGGAGAGGTCTTTGGTGAGGAACTTCTTGTCGCCGGGAATCATGAGCAGGTAGAACTTTGTCTTCTGGCGATTGCAGAGGAAGAGATTCTTGCAGATGATGGCGTGTCTTGCCTGTTCCTCAGCGGTATAGTTTGTGCGGAAGCCTTCGAGCGTGGTGCGCTCAAAGGCTGCGTCTATCTCTGCGCAGACTTCCATGGTCATGGCTGGTGCATGGTCAAGGCGTTCATAGTCTATGCCGAGACTGTCCAGGAGGTCGTAAACGCGGACTTCTCTCGGCTCGCGATCGGCTGTGTTCTCTGGTCGTCCGTTATATATTGTCAGCATGATTAGTTGGATTTTCCGAAGTTAGGGTCTATCTTGACGAGGGCAGAGACTACGAAGGTTACGACGCAGAGTGCCATGACGATGATGAAGAAATTCTGATAACCGACATTCTCCTGCAGCCATCCAGAGAAGAGGCCTGGAATCATCATGGAGAGTGCCATGAAGGCTGTGCAGAGTGCGTAGTGGGAGGTCTTGTGCTCGCCGCGGCTGTAATAGATTAGGTACATCATGTATGCCGTGAATCCGAAGCCGTAGCCGAACTGCTCTACTGCGATGCAGGCATTGATGACGAAGAGATTCTCTGGCAGGAAGAAGCTGAGATAGATGTAAACAGCGTCTGGGATGGTGATGGCTAAGACCATTGGCCAGAGCCACTTCTTCAGTCCGTCACGACTGACGAGGATGCCGCCAATGATTCCGCCGAGGGTGAGTCCGATGACGCCTACTGTGCCCTGCACGAATCCGAGTTCCTGAGGTGACAGTCCGAGTCCGCCAGCACTCTGCTGCTCAATAAGGAAGAGCGGCGTAATCTTGGCAAGGAGTCCTTCAGGCATACGATAGAGAAGCATGAAGCAAGAGGCTATGACTACTTCCTTGAGAGGCATCTTTGTGAAGAATGTCTTGATGGTCTCCCAGAGTTCCTTTATGACGTCTTTCGGGGTGATGTCTCCCGTAAGTCCCTTGTCTGTCTTTGGCTTAGGCAGTGCTCTTGTATGCCAAAGCATTATGGCGATGAAGATGCCCGCCATTCCGTAGAACACGAGGCTCCACGAATACTTTATGCTGCCCTTCATCCATGTCTGCAGATTTCCGGCAAGCATGATGAGCACGCCGGAACCGAAGAGCGACGCAAGGCGATAGAATGTGCTGCGTATGCCGACAAACATTGACTGTTCGCCCTCGTTGAGTCCGAGCATATAGAATCCGTCGGCAGCGACATCGTGAGTGGCACTGGCGAAGGCGAGAAGCCAGAAGCAGGCTATCGTTGCCTGAAGCCAGAAGTCGGTAGGAATGGTGAAGGCTATGCCGGCAAAGGCTGCTCCAATGAGCGACTGCATCGTGATTATCCACCAACGCTTTGTCTTATACATGTCAACAAAGGGACTCCAAAGTGGCTTGATGGTCCACGGCAGATAGAACATTGATGTGTAGAGGGCTATTTCCGTATTGCTCAAGTCGAACATCTTGTACATTACGGTTGCCACGGTCATTACTATTACGTAAGGTAAGCCTTCAGCGATGTATAGGGAAGGTACCCATGTCCAAGGATTCTTCATACTAAATAAATAAGGTTTTTATTTCTGAGTGAGGGAAGTAGTGGAGGAGAATCTCGTCGTATCTGTACCCTTTTGCTGCCATGACTGCTGCTCCTATCTGGCAGAGACCAACGCCGTGTCCCCAGCCGCGACCTTGAAGTTCAAAGGCTCCGAGCTCTGTCTTGCGGACATTGAACCAGCTACTGTAGAGATGGCTGTCAGATAGTCGGCGACGGATTTCCAGTTCCTTGCCTACGATCTCTTCGCGACCGTCATTATAGATTATCTTTATTCTCCACAGTCTGCCGCTTTTGCCTCGTGAGAGAGGGATGATTTCCTTGATGTCTGGATTCTGATACGTGGCTGTCCAGGAGTAGAAATTGCGCGTTTCGAGGTCGTAGTCGTTTAGAACCTGTTGCAGCACTTTTGTTTCTTCTTCCTTTGAAGTGAACTGAGTTTCTGTATTGCAGAAAGGACAATCAACGCTGACGAGGTAAGGGTGTGGCGTCGGATCCCAACAGTATTCGTATTCTTCCGACTTTCCGCCGCAGCATTTTGAGAAACGAGCGTCGCAGATGTTTCCGTTATATGTCAGGACTTTGCCGCGAGTTTCCTCAACGGCTTCTTCCACAAGAGGAGAGGTCTGCATAGTAACGCCTTGATAGCGCTGGCAATGGTCGTCGGCACAGACATCGTAGATGGTGTGGGCAGAACGGTCGTACCAGATGAGCCCGACCCCCTCATTCCCCCCAAGGGGGAGGTCTTTATTTGGATTTGACTGGGAGGCGGCTGGGGTGGGGCTAATATTAGCTATCAGCCAAGAGCGGGAAAGAATGGCGTGTGCCTTCAGCAGTTCTTTGTCTGACATGGCGCTCATCTCGCTTGAGATAACGCTTTTCAGATAATCTTCTATCGGCAGAATGTTTATGGCAACGTTCTTTCCTTCAGGTGTTTTCGTGAGTCTGAGAATGCCGGAGTATGTGAGCTTGCGCTCTTGCTGCCAATGGAAGTTGACGCCGATGACGATGTTGTCAATGGTGAATGTTGACTCATTGCTCTTCGGGATAAAGATGGTTTCGCCGAGGAGCTGCAGTCTTGTGAAATCACCGTTGAGCTGATACCTTATCTCACTGTCAGTCTCAAGGAGTCCGACGGAAAGCTTTCTGCCTTCGTGGGTGAGGTTATAGTTCAGATAATCAAGCAGTTCGGGTGCGGAAACCTCATTGTAGATGGCTTCTGCCTCTTCAGCAGAGATTGTTTCGTAGTCTTCGATACGAGGATTGATGAGAAGACCTGCCATGTCGAGTGCTCCGGGAGAGACAAGGCGACAGCCTTCGTCGGTGCCATAGCATGAAGGACGATGCTGAGAGCGAAGGAAGAGGGTGACTTCGTATGTGTTATTGTTCTTGCGGGCGAAGACGTTGAACATCGGTTCGTATTCGCCAGCAGGAACAGGAAGGGCTTCGTAAATGCGATTGAACTCTGCTATGACGGCTTGCTTCTCCTTGCCTATGATGGAGAGACAGGCGCCAGGCCAGTTGTCGCGGCGGAGATGGGGGCCCGAAGTTGAAACTTCGGGAACGGGGGCGGCGGTTTGGTTGTAGAAAGGAATGTCTTTTACCAAGCCTGCCTGGAAGTGCATGTGGTCTGGGGCTGAAGCTCCGCTGCGAGGACCGTTATAGAAGATGGCGCTGTCTGGATAATGGTCAACAAAGTCAAGCATTACGGAGAAGTATGGCTTGAGCTGCTGTGGTTCATGCTGCTTTGACGGAAGCGTGAAATGAACGGGTAGGATAGGGAAGGGGTTGATAAGAATCTCAAAGGAAGAGACGGGCGTGAAGGCAAGGGCGGCTTGCTCCGGAGGACGGTTCTTGTCGCAGAGAAAGCAAGGGCGCTTGGCGAGCGAGGCTTTGTCAATCTTTGCTCCTGTAGAGACAATACGAGCGGGATTGCACTGCTTATTGATGGTTACGCCGTTGGAAAGACGCAGTTGTGTGACCTTGATGCTTTCAAGGTCGTCATAGTTCTTTTTGGCGAGTGACCATCCAGAACGCTGCTGTGAGAAGAATTCTTGTATTTCCATTTCTTGACTTGATTGACGGCTCGGAAGGTTTAGCTCGGCGGCGCAACGGCTCGGAAATCCTCGCCCTACAGGGAAAAGGACAACTGGTATATTA
>JAZRYU010000115.1:0-8199 GCA_045600885.1 Prevotella sp. | reverse complement strand
GAAGTTAACGAGGCTATAAAGACTCTTCCTTCTGGCAAGCACAAGATAATTGGCAAGGCTTCATATAAAGATATTGTAGAAAACGACACGGTCAACTTTACCATCTTCTCGCTTGATGACAAGACTCCAGTAGAATACACTAAACATTGGAATTACATCACTCATCAGAACTTCAGCGATGCGGACGACGTTATTACGATTCAGTTCGGTACTTCCGTTGAGGATGTAGAGATATTCTATGATGTTTTCGAAGGCGAAAATCATAAGGAATCTACTGTTCTTCATGCCTCAAACTCACTCATCCGCAAGGACTTCAAGGCTGTCAAGGGCAAGAACCTCCTCGTTTCTTACGCTTGGGTGAAGAACGATACACTTTACTCAAAGCAATATTGTCTCTACCAGCCAGAGCCAGAGAAGAGTCTTAACGTCACTTGGAAGACTTTCCGCAATAAGCTTATTCCTGGACAAAAGGAAGAATGGACGCTGAACATTACAAATCCTCGCACCAAGGGAACAGGCGATTACCAACTCCTTGCCAATCTCTACGACAAGAGTCTTGATGCCATTGCTTCGTCAGCATGGAATACAGACCTTGGCATTAATACAGGCTATTCAAGTGCAACATGGAACACAATCCGTCCGACAGCGACTTCGTTGAGACTCAATCGTTATTACGAGATTTCCGCTTTCAATGAACCTGACCTTAGCAGATTCAACATCTGGCCTTTCCGCTATGAAGGAAGATACTACTACCGCAGATCAAAGGCAACGTTGTTGTCAAACGCTGCTGGCGGTGCCAGAGTTTATGATGTTGTGGAAGAGCAGCCTGTATTTGCAGCACCAGCAGTAAAAAAAGATTCTGAGGTTAGTGTGGCTGCCCAGGAGGTAAGTGGCACTGTTGTTGATGATGATGGAGACCCAATCATCGGCGTCTTGGTTAAGGAACAGGACACACAAAACTCTGTAGTTACTGACGTTGACGGAAAATATACTATCAGGCTTAGCAAGAAGGGAGCTTATATCGTATTCTCTTATATCGGCTATAGGCCTCAGACCCTTTCTACCGCTGGAATATCTACACTCAATGTGACTCTTGAAGAGGACAATGCCGCACTAGAGGAAGTTGTCGTCGCAGGTTACGGCGTAATGAAGAAAAACAATCTTGAAGGAAGGATTGCTGGCATACATGTTACTCCAGAAGGCACTACTACGACAGAGCCTATACAGATGCGTAGCAACTTTGCCGAGACAGCCTTCTTCTATCCACAGCTCTTGGCTGACAAGAATGGCGATGTCAGCATAAAGTTCACTCTCCCAGAAAGCACTACTACATGGAAGTTCCGCGCTCTTGCTCACGATAAGGAAATGAACAACGGAATGCTCCAGGACGAGATTATTGCTCAGAAGCAGCTGATGATTTCGCCAAACATGCCGCGCTTCATCCGTAAGGGCGACAAGGCTGTGCTCGCTTCAGTAATCAGCAACCTCTCTGAGAAGACTCTCAACACAAAGACAACCATCGAGATTCTTGACCCAGAGACCGAGAAAGTCCTTTACACTGAAAGCACAACCAACACTCTCGAAGCCGGCAAGACTGCTCCTGTAAACTTCAATCTCAACCCAGAAGCCCTCGCAGCTGCCGTTAATAATCCTAACTCCCTCGCAGCCCCTGTGTCTGAAGCGTCAGCTTCTGAGATTCTCCCTCTCTACATCGTAAAGATCTTCACCGTTGCCGACGGCTACTCTGACGGCGAGCAGCGCTATCTTGCCGTAATAGATAATGTAGAGCCAGTGATGACTACCAAGTCTATCACAATGATAAAGCCGGGCAAGGAGGTCATTGCTACCCCTACCCTCTTCCCTGCTGACGCTACTGATAAGAAGCTCACCGTGGAATGGACAGAGAATCCAGCTTGGCTCATGCTCGAGACTCTCCCTTACATGAACAGCCAAGACCAGACAACCATCTACTCAAAGGCTGCCGCTTATTACGCAAATGCTCTCGGCGCTAACATCCTCAATGCCATGCCGGAGAAGACAAAGCAAACCATCCTTGGTTTAGGCGAGACATCCCTCCCTTCAAGGGAGGGCTTGGGTGGGTCTTCTCTCGAACAGAACCAAGACCTCAAGACTCTCCTTCTCAACGAGACCCCTTGGGTTATGGACGCAAAGAACGAAACCGAGCGCATCCAGATGCTCAGGAACTTCTACGACGAGAACAAGCTCACTTACAACCAAGAGCAACTCATCAAGAAGCTCAAGGATGAGCAGAAGAGCGACGGCGGCTGGAGCTGGTGTCCGGATATGGATACATCTTACTGGATAACCTCTGAAATCTGCGAACTCTTCGTGCGTCTCAACAACATGATTGGCAAGCAGCAGGCAACAAGCGACATGCTCAACAAGGCAATGGCTTGTCTCCAGAAGCAAGCTCACAAGGAAATCGTTGAGTGGAAGAAGCAGGAGAAGAAGGGCGAAACGCCTTACATCTACGACTGCTACGCTCTGCAATATGTTTACCTCAAGGCTCTCTCTGGCGAAAAACTTGCTGGTCAGGAGAAAAAAGATGCAGAATTCGTAGTCAAGTATCTCAAGAAGCAGGAGCGCAAGAACTCGCTTTACATGAAGGCGAAGCTTGCCGTCGTGCTCTACTACATGGGCGAGACCAAGATTGCACAGGAATACATCCAGAGCATCAACGAGTATTCTGCATACAAGGAACTTGAAGGCCGCTACTTCGACACTCGTCGTGCAGGATATTCTTGGCGTGACTATAAGCAGCCTACACAGACAATGGTTATCGAAGCTCTCAAGGCTGTCACACCTTCTGACCAGCAGACCATTGCCGAATACCAGCGCTGGCTCCTCATGCAGAAACGCAACCAGATGTGGGACACTCCTATCAACACAGTGAACAACGTCTATGCCTTCGTATCTCCTTCTCGCACTGGCGGCAAAAACTCCACCCAAGCCACTGTGTCTGAAGCGTCAGCTTCTGATTACGCCCTCATCAACGCCTTCGGTGCTGACGGCAAAGGCTACTCAAAGAACATCTACGTAGAGAAGAACATACTTCCTGTCGTAGAATTTGAGAAGACTAACGATCAGGTCTCTTGGGGTGCTGTCTATGCTCAGTACAAGCAGAAGACCACAAACATTTCTGACTTCTCAGAAGGTCTGAAGATCACTCGCGAAATAATCAGTCCGGATGGCTCTACACTCCCTCTCGTAGGGTCTTCTCCCCTCCTTGTGGAGGGGCAGGGGGAGGTCTCGAAGGGAGTCTCCGTTGGCGACAAGGTGAAGGTTCGCATCACTGTCGTTGCTGATCGCGACTATGACTTCGTACAAATCGTGGACAAGCGCGCCGCATGCCTTGAGCCTGTCAACCAGACTTCCGGCTACCATTGGGGAAGTTATGGCGGTTATTACGAGGCTCCACAGGATTCCCGCACATGCTTCTACTACGACATGCTCCGCAAAGGCACTCATATCATTGAAACAGAATACTTCATTGATCGCGCCGGCGACTATCAGAGTGGCACTTGCACAGTTCAATGTGCTTATTCTCCTGAATATTACGGACGCACTGGCAGCATTAATATCACTGCGAAATAAATCTCTGGATACACATTATTATATATAAGAATGAAACTTAAACAAATCATATTGCTCGGAAGTCTGCTCTTCTCTGCCGCAGTTTCCGCACAAAACATCGACGCTGAGTTTGATGTCATTGACCTTGGAGACATTGCTTACCAGCAACCTGCAAGCGCAACCTTCAAGATGAAGAATCGCGGCTCTGAGTTTTTCCTCAAACAAGTTACGCCTTTCTGCGGATGTACTCAGGTCACTTATCCAAAGAAGAACATCAGCAAGGGTGAGAACTTCATCGTGCAAGTCACTTACGACGCAAAACTTCTCGGTCACTTCCAGAAGGATGTTGCTCTGGTCAGCGACCAGTTCGAGAAGCCTTACTATCTGACCATCAAAGGTAACGTGGTGGCTCAACAGCCGGGAAAGAAAGGCGACAAAGGCAATAATGGCGACCTAGCCTCTGTAATCGTAGGCAAGATGAAACTCTCGCGCGACAACGTAGAGTTTGCCGACACCTATCAGGGCGAGTCTCTTCAGGAGAAGATCACTGTCACAAACATGAGCAACGAGCCTATAAATCCTCAGGTTATCTATCTGCCTCACTACATGACTGCCCAGACTACACCTAACGTCATTCAGCCTGGCAAGCAGGGAGTCATCACATTCACGCTCAATGCCAACATGCTTCCTCGCTATGGTCTGAACCAGTTCTCTGTAGGACTCAACCCTAATCCGGGTGAGACATTCTCAAAGGACCGCGAGATTCTGGTTTCTGCAATCAAGCTCCCAGTGATCCATTACTCTGAGTCTCAGCGCAACCGCTTGCCAGTCCTTGACCTTTCAGCAAGCTATATTGAGCTGAACAAGTCACTCAAGGGCGACCTTATTCTCATGAACAAGGGTAAGTCTAATCTGCTGATTTCTACAATCCAGTCTTACACACCAGGTCTGAACATCACCCTCAACAAGACAACACTTGAACCGGGCGAGACTGCCGTGCTCAAGGTAAAGGGTGTGAAGAAGAATCTGAAGGACCAGAAAGCCGCTCCTCGTATCCTCATTATCACAAACGACCCAAATAACCGCAAGACGGTTATTGATGTAAAGTATAAATTGTAAATCTGTAAATTGTAAATGCCATGGTGCATCATCATCCAGAAAACGACGAAGAATATAAAGGACTTGTTGTGAATGCCGGCGTACAGCAGCCTTCTATCATCAATCCTTATTTCAAGAAAATACGCAAACGCCAGAAGCAACTCTCTGTAGATGAGATGGTTGACGGCATTCTTAAAGGCAATATCACCGTACTTTCTCAGGCAGTAACCCTCGTGGAAAGTGTGCTGCCTGAGCATCAGGCAAAGGCTCAGGAGGTTATTGCAAAGTGCTTACCTTACGCCGGAAAGTCCGTCCGTATTGGTATCAGTGGTGTACCTGGAGCGGGCAAGAGTACATCGATTGACGAGTTCGGCTGCCATGTACTTGACCGCACAGGCGGTAAACTTGCCGTTCTTGCCATCGACCCAAGTTCAGAGCGTTCCAAGGGAAGTATCCTTGGCGACAAGACTCGTATGGAGAAACTGTCTGTAAGAGACAATGCCTTCATACGCCCTTCACCAACGGCAGGCTCTCTTGGTGGTGTGGCTCGCAAGACGCGTGAGACGATTATCCTCTGCGAAGCTGCTGGTTTCGACACGATTTTCGTGGAGACTGTCGGCGTGGGACAGAGTGAAACAGCATGCCATTCCATGGTTGACTTCTTCCTTCTCATTCAGGTTGCAGGCACTGGCGATGAACTTCAAGGCATCAAACGCGGCATCATGGAGATCTCCGACGGCATTGTCGTAAACAAGTGCGACGGCGACAATGTTGATGCTTGCGAGATGACTGCAACACATTTCCGCAATGCGCTCCACTTCTTCCCTCCAACGGAAAGCGGATGGATGCCTAAGGTTCTTACTTACAGCGGTTTCTACGGCTATAAGATCAAGGACGTATGGGACATGATCTACGAATACTTCGACTTCGTAAAGCAGAATGGATATTTTGCTCACCGCCGTAACGAGCAGAGCAAGTACTGGATGTACGAAAGCATCAACGAGCAGCTCCGCAACTCTTTCTACAACATGCCTCAGGTAAGAGACGTTATCAAGGCTACGGAAACGGAGGTTCTCACTGGTCAGAAGACAAGTTTCATTGCGGCAAACGACCTGCTTGAACTATACTTCCAGAATCTAAAGTAATAAAACGTGCTGATAGAAATTGACGAACATAGCGGTTTCTGTTTCGGAGTTACCACTGCCATAACGAAGGCAGAGGAACAGCTGAAGCACTCCGACAAGCTATATTGCCTCGGCGATATAGTGCACAACGGCATGGAGTGCGAACGGCTGCTCAACCTGGGACTACAGACCATCAATCGCAGCCAGATGGAGGAGCTGAAAGACACCAAGGTTCTTCTGCGTGCCCACGGCGAACCGCCTGAGACATACAATCTGGCTCAGCGGAACAACATTGAGATTATTGATGCCACCTGCCCCGTTGTGCTTCAATTACAGAAACGGATTAAGCAGCAATACACTCAGAATCCCGATGCTCAGATAGTCATCTTCGGCAAGCCAGGTCATGCTGAGGTTCTCGGACTTGTTGGCCAGACAGAAGGGAAAGCCATCATCCTGGCAAGCTTTGAAGACGTTAAGAGGCTGAATTTCAACTGCGACATCTATCTTTACTCCCAAACCACGAAGTCCATCGGAGAATTTCATCAGATAATCGATTATATCAAAGAGCACATCTCTCCTTCCTGCGTCTTCAAGAGCTTCGACACTATCTGCCGACAAGTGGCAAACAGACTCCCGAACATTCAGGACTTTGCCAAGCGTCATGATGTCATACTCTTCGTCTGTGGCAGGAAATCGAGCAATGGAAAAGTGCTGTACAATGCCTGCAAACAGGTCAACGATCGCTCTTACCTCGTAGAAGGTCCTGAAGAAATAGACTTCTCATGGCTTGACAGCATCGAATCTGTTGGCATCTGCGGAGCAACAAGCACCCCGAAATGGCTGATGGAATCGTGTGCCAAAGCCATAAAAACGAAAAACTGAAGCCTAAAAGACTGAAAACTATAAAACTATAAAACTAAACCCCAAAACCATATATGAACGTATTACCACTACTCTTAGCCGCTCAGCAGGCTACCGAATCTGCAGCAGAAGCCAGTGAGGTCGTTGCAGAAGAAGGCGGATGGACCATCCAGCAATTCTTCATTGACGGCGGTCCTATCTTCATGTCTATCGTTGCTTTGACCCTTGTTCTGGGTCTGGCATTCTGCATTGAGCGCATCGTATATCTCTCACTCTCAGAGATTAACGCAAAGAAGTTGCTCTCTGGAATCGAAGAGAAAGTAGAAAACGGCGATTTAGAAGGAGCCAAGGAGCTCTGCCGAAACACTTACGGTCCTGTTGCTTCCATCTGCTACCAAGGACTTCTTCGCAAGGACGAAAGCGTTGAGAACATTGAGCGCAGCATTGCCTCTTACGGTTCTGTTCAGGCGGCAAATCTTGACAAAGGCTGTTCATGGATTACGCTGTTCATTGCCATAGCCCCTTCGCTCGGATTCCTCGGCACGGTAATCGGTATGGTACTCACCTTCAACGACATACAGAATGCCGGAGACATTTCTCCTGCTGTCGTAGCCAGTGGTATGAAGGTGGCACTCATCACCACCATCTTCGGTATCGTATCAGCAGTTATCCTGCAGATCTTCTACAACTTCATCCTTTCAAAGATTGAGCATCTCACATGTCAGATGGAAGAGTCTGCCATCACGCTGATGGATATTCTCACTAAGGCTAAAACAAAAAACTGAATCCCCCTCATCTCCCGATTATTCCCCTGCTATTATCAGCAGGGTTCCCAAATCTGTAAATTGAAATGAAAAGGTTTTCTCCAGAAAAACTCTCCCACTACATATTATACGTCCTCATCGGCGTGACCGTAGTTATTTTCCTTGCCTACTATCTTGCAGGTTACGAAAACATAGGCAGCGTAGCAGACGAGCAGACAGCCCCTGTGCTTATCGGTCTTCTCATCACGTTCCTCTTCATCATGATAGTCCTTACTGCCATCGCAGCAATCATCATGCTTACAAGAACACTATTCCTCCGCGACAAGAAAAAGAAGTAGCCGCTATGTAGGGCGAGGATTTCCGAGCCGCAATTCAGGTTTTCTGCGGCGCTTTGGAAACGACGCCCCATGTCGTTAATGCGCGGATTTGGCTTTGCGGTGATTTGCTTTGCGGCAGGTTTTTGCGGCGGTTTAACGCCATGGGGCGTCGTTTCCACTGAAACCTACCTCGCCTTACAAATCCTGAATCCGCGATTCAACGCTTGTAGGGCGAACATTTGTGAGCCACGATTCAACGCTTGTAGGGCGAACATTTGTGAGCCGCGATTCAGGTTTTATTCCCACTCGATTGTATTTGAGCATTGATTATCAGTCATTTGCATTGTTTTTATCATACACAGGGTACGTTTTTAGGGTACATTTCTTGATTTCGGGTTGAGGCTGAGGATTAGACAGATAGACCGAATTTTCAGAAATTGA
>JAZRYU010000114.1:0-54636 GCA_045600885.1 Prevotella sp. | reverse complement strand
CAAAATGGACCCGCCCCAGTGGAAACAACGCCTCATGGCGCCGTTAAACCGACGCAAAGCAAACCCGCGCATTAACGACGCCATAAGGCATCGTTTCCAAAGCCTCTCGCAACAAAGCCCCAAAAGACTCTCGCAACAAAGCCCCAAAGCCTCTCGCAATAAAGTCCCCGTGCCCGAAGCGTCAGCTTCGGGTCTCACCAATAAAAAACCTAAAACTATGCATACCTCTCTATTATCAACTCTCAATTCTCAATTCTCAATTAAAATGCGCTCCCTTCTTCTCTCTGCCCTCGTTGCCGCACCTCTTTCCTTGTCGGCACAGCAGAAGCAATCTTCTGGCACAAGCTACCTGCTCAACCAGACCATTGACATGAGCCAAGACTTCTCAGATCTTGCCAACATCTATTTCTTTGCAGACAGCATGGCAAGCTTTAATCCTTCTACGGGTAAAGGCGAACTCAAGTGGGTGCGCCATCAGCTTCAGCCACGTCAGGCATTCAATGCCAACACTTATCTTCACCAGCCGCTGAAGATGCTCGACTTCCCTGACACAGCCTATCCGCAAGACCCAATCCTCGGCTTCCAGATAGATCCTGTCAATGACAATACCATCCGTCTGCGCATCTACACTTCTAAGGTCGTAAAGGAAAATCCGGACGAACTAATGCTCGTAAAGGAGCCTTCTGTAAATCGTGCAGCATGGAAGTCTCAGAAGACCGCTGACGGTTACCTCCTCAAATCGGCAAAGGGTTCTCTTGAGATTAAGACACACCCTTGGCGCATCGTTCTTCGCGACAACCACGGCAAGCTTCTCACCCAATCTCGCGTGTGGAACGACAACGACTCTACTCAGGTTAAGGTTGGTCCGTTCTCTTTCATCAAGCGCGGATCTGACAATACTCGCTCCATCAACCCTGTGTTCTCTCTCCAGCCAGGCGAGAAAATCTTCGGTTGCGGCGAATCGTTCACACCGCTCAACAAGGTTGGTCAAAAGGTTAACATGTTCGTAACAGACCCTCAGGGACCTGAGACTCCTGACCAGTATAAGCCTATTCCGTTCTATTTCTCTAACCGCGGCTACGGTGTCTTCATCCACACCTCAGCTCCTGTAACTTGCGATTTCGGTCGCTCTTACATCGGCGCACAGAAGCTTTTCATGGCTGACGAGACAATGGACCTCTTCATCATGCTGGGCGAACCAAAGGACATCCTTGGTGAATACACTTCACTCGTTGGTCGTCCCGAGATGCCACCGCTCTGGTCGTTCGGCACATGGATGAGCCGCATCACTTACTTCTCTGAGAAGGAAGGTCGCGAAGTGGCTCAGAAACTCCGTGAAGAGAAGATTCCAAGCGACGTCATCCACTTCGATACTGGTTGGTTTGGCGTTGACTGGCAATGCGACTATGAGTTCGCAAAAGAACGCTTCAAGAATCCTGAGAAGATGCTCAAGGACATGGAGAAGCAGGGATTCCACACTTGCCTCTGGCAGCTCCCTTACTTCACTCCTGGCAACCGCTACTTTGACGAGATTATCAATAAGAATCTTTACGTTCACAATCAGCAGGGCAGCTCGCCTTACGAGGATGCTGTGCTCGACTTCACTAATCCTGAGACTGTCAAGTGGTACCAAGACAAACTTGCAGGTCTTCTGAAGATTGGCGTTGGCGCTATAAAGGTTGACTTCGGTGAGGGTGCTCCTCTTGCTGGCATCTACCATAATGGTCGTGGCGGACTCTACGAGCATAACCTCTACCCTCTTCGCTACAACAAGGCTGTTGCCGACATCACTAAGCAGGTTACTGGTAACAATATCATGTGGGCACGTTCGGCATGGGCTGGTTCTCAGCGCTATCCTCTCCATTGGGGCGGCGATGCTGCAACAACAAACACTGGTATGCAGGGCACCATGCGCTCTATGCTTTCCATCGGTCTCAGCGGATTCTCTTTCTGGAGTCACGACATTGGTGGTTTCGTAACCTCTTCTCCAGAGAACCTCTTCGGCCGCTGGCTGCCATTCGGTTTCCTCACTTCCCACAGCCGCATCCACGGTGCTCCTCCTACAGAGCCTTGGCTCTATCCTGAAGAGTTCCGCAATCTCTATCGCGCATCTGCCGAGATGAAGTATAAGCTTATGCCTTACGTCTATGCTCAGGCAAAGGACTGCACAGAGCGCGGACTTCCTATGATGCGTGCTCTCTTCGTGGAATATCCTGAGGATGCAGGAGCATGGCTCATTGAAGACGAATACCTATTCGGCAAGAGCATGCTCGTAGCACCACTTCTTGAAGACGTTAAGAGTCGCGATGTCTATCTGCCAGGCGGTAAGAAATGGATTGATTATCAGACAGGTAAGGTTTACTCTTCTGGCTGGAATCACATTGAGGCTGGCAGTCTTCCTATCATCGTTCTCGTTGCCGACGGTACAGCCATCCCTCACGTTCCTGTAGCACAGCACACAGGTGCAATCGAGTGGGACAAGCTCACTTGGCAGCACTACAAGGCAGAGGCTTCAAAGACCGAAGGTCTCCTATGCCTCCCTTCAGACAATAAGCTCGAAACAAAGAGTTTTGAATAATTATCAATATTTAATTTTAAACACTTATATTGTTATCAAGAATTAGTGAATTAATGATTTTTTTGATTTGCCATTTGTAAGGTTCACTATTTCTCATGAATTCAAGAGAATTTAAAGAATACAGCAATAAGAAGCTCACTAATTCATAATTCTTGATTATAAAAATTAATCTGCCTACTTACTTAATTATGCGTTCTCTCCTCATCTCTGCTCTTCTCCTCCTTTCCACTGCCATTTCAGCAAAGGTAACACTCCCTGCCATCTTCTCTGACGGCATGGTTCTCCAGCGTGAGAGCAAGGCAAACATCTGGGGCACGGCTGAGCCAAACTTCTATGTTACGGTTCTGCCATCCTGGAAGAATGCCATGCCTGTAACTGTCAAGGCTGATGCTTCCGGAAAATGGAAGACCTCCATCCTTACTCCTGCTGCCGGCGGTCCTTACACCATTTCTGTCAGCGAGAACAAGGCCAACCTTTCTTCCACCGACCGTACAAAGAAAAACATTGAAAAGAAGACAAACCAGATTACAAATTCATTAAAGAAAACCATCAACGATGCCACTGGCACGGACATTCCTCTTGTTGACATAAAAGACGACGGCAAAGTCGTTCTCAGCAACATCCTCGTCGGAGAAGTGTGGATCTGCGCCGGACAGAGCAACATGGAGATGCCAATGAAGGGCTTCAAGAATCAGCCGGTAGAGAATGCCGTGGAAGACATTCTTCACTGTAAGGATTCTAACCTTCATCTCTTCACCATCAAGCGCGTCTCTTCTTTCACTCCTAAGGACGATGTCTCTGGCAGTTGGCAGGAATGCGAACCTCAGTCGCTACGTGAGTTTTCCGCTACGGCTTATTATTTCGGCAAGGAACTCCGTCAGATGCTTGATGTTCCTGTAGGACTCGTCGTTGCTGCCTGGGGTGGTTCTGCCTGTGAGGCATGGATGACAGCAGAGTGGCTTCAGGCTTTCCCTGATGCAAAGATTCCGCAGAGCGAAGCCGACGTAAAGTCAAAGAACCGCACGCCTACCGTTCTCTATAACGGTATGCTCCATCCAATCGTAGGCTACACCATGCGCGGCTGCATCTGGTATCAGGGAGAAGACAACGTTCCTCGTTATCAGACCTACGCTGACATGATGTCACAGATGGTTTATGGCTGGCGAGAGAAGTGGCAGCAGGGAGCTTTCCCATTCTATTATTGCCAGATAGCTCCTTATGACTACAGTCTCGTAAACATGAAGCCTAACTCTGCCCTACTCCGCGAACAGCAGTCAAAGGCTGAGCTTATGATTCCTAACTCCGGCATGGCTGTCCTAATGGATTGCGGCATGGAGACAGGCATCCATCCACGCAAGAAGAACCTCGCTGGCATGCGCCTTGCCCTCCTTGCTCTTGACGACACTTACGGCATTAAGGGACTCACCTCCAAGAGCGCCTACTATAAGGACATGACCATCAGCAACGACACTTGCACCATCTCCTTCGAGCGTGCCGACATGTGGATCTATGGCGAGAAAGGATATTACAGCGAATGCTTTGAAGTGGCAGGAGCCGACAAGGTTTTCCATCCAGCAAAAGCAGAGATCCAGCGATCTAAAGTTATCGTCACTTGCCCTGAAGTCAAGAAGCCATACGCCGTTCGCTACGCCTTCAAGGACTGGGTTCATGGCGACCTCTACAGCGATGGCATCCCTGTAAGTTCATTCCGCACAGACAACTGGAACATTGACCTCGTAGAAAGCAACAAACCTGCTACGGATTACGACAAACAAAGATAAACTCCAGTGACTTAATACAGAAAAAGTCAAAGCAAAGGATTGCAAATCATTTCCCTAAGGTTTACGCATCGTTTTCCTTAGGTTTACGAGTCGTTTCCCTAAGGAATACGACTCGTATTCTTTTCAGGGCTTTAATTCCTATAAACGAAAAAAGTTTTCCACCCCAAAAAGGAAGGAAAACTTTTTGATATAAGAGATATAGAATAAACTACGTATAGAAATCTACTATGGTTTAGAACTTGAAATAGTTCTTTGCGTTGTTGTAAGAGATGTCCTCTACCATGCGAGAGAGGTTCTCCATGTCGTAAGGGATGAGTCCGTTCTCAACGTCTGTACCGAGGATGTTACAGAGGAGACGGCGGAAGTACTCGTGGCGTGGGTAAGAGAGGAATGAACGAGAGTCAGTCAACATACCTACGAAGCGAGAGAGGAGACCGAGAACAGAGAGTGCATCCATCTGACGACGCATACCATCAAGCTGATCGTTGAACCACCAACCTGAACCGAACTGAATCTTGCCTGGGCAAGAGCCGTCCTGGAAGTTACCGAGCATAGTAGCGATAACCTCGTTAGCGCAAGGGTTGAGTGTATAGAGGATAGTGCGAGTGAGCTTGCCTTCTGCGTTGAGTTCGTTGAGGAAGTGGCTCATTGCCTTTGCTGTAGTGAACTCGCCAATAGAGTCGAAACCAGTGTCAGGACCAAGGATGTCGAACATCTTTGTGTTGTTGTCGCGGATAGCACCATAGTGGAACTGCTGTGTCCATCCTGCCTCATAGTCCTGCTCAGCGAAGATCTTGAGCATAGCGTGCTTGAACTGACGAATCTCTACCTTTGGAAGTTCCTGCTCGCGCATAGCCTTCTCGAAGATAGTCTCAATCTGAGAGTCTGTATATGGCTCATCGTAGAACTCCTCGATACCGTGGTCAGAGAGACGGCAACCATTCTCGTGGAAGAAGTCGTGGCGCTTCTGGATAGCATCGATGAAGCTCTGGAAGTTTGTGATTGTAACGCCAGAAGCCTCCTCAAGCTGATGAACGTAAGCAGCGAAGTTCTTAGTGTTATCAACAGCCATAGCCTTGTCAGGACGCCAAGCTGGAATCATGCGAATCTCGAAGTTGCTCTCGATAGTCTGCTTGTGATAGCGGAGGTCGTCAATTGGATCGTCTGTAGTACAAACGAGCTCTACGTTGTAGCGACGCATGAAACCGCGAGCTGTGTAAGCAGGATCGTTCTGGAGCTTGTCGTTACACTCGTCGAAGATCTCACGAGCTGTCTTAGGAGAGAGGAGCTTATCGATGCCGAAAGCAGTCTTGAGCTCGAGGTGAGTCCAGTGGTAGAGAGGGTTACGGTAAGTGTAAGGCACAGTCTCAGCCCACTTCTCAAACTTCTCCCAGTCAGAAGTGTCCTTGCCAGT
Organism: Prevotella sp.; assembly: GCA_045600885.1. Classification (GTDB taxonomy): domain Bacteria; phylum Bacteroidota; class Bacteroidia; order Bacteroidales; family Bacteroidaceae; genus Prevotella. Next base: position 48,863 of record JAZRYU010000114.1, on the reverse strand, counting down.
ACAGAAGCGCTCGTCAACGCCGTTTGTACGCATAGCACGCCACTTGTAGTGGTCGCCGCCGAGCCAAAGCTCTGTGATAGACTTAAACTTGTGGTCGTTAGCTACCATTGCAGGGATAAGGTGGCAGTGGTAGTCGATAATTGGCATTTTAGCCGCATGCTGATGGTAAAGTTCCTGCGCTACCTCGTTAGGAAGGAGGAAGTTTTCATCCATAAATTTCTTCATATTGTTAGTTTTATTATTTGGTTATATTCTATAATATAATAATGTCTGAATCTGCAAACTATGGTTAGCAATATCAAGGTTGTAGGTGCAAAGTTATGAAATATTTTGACAAATCCGTAAAGAAAAGGCAAATAAATGCTACCTTTGCATCAATAAAATTGATTAATAAATGGCAAAATGGCAAAATAGTATCAATAGCAAGCGTGTTCTGCTCATTTATACAGGCGGAACAATAGGCATGGATGAGAACGCAGAAACGGGTGCTTTGGAGCCTTTGGACTTTGATCATCTGATGGAATGCGTGCCGGAATTCAAGCGTCTGAGCATTGAAGTGGAAACGTATCAGTTTGCTCCTCCTATTGACTCAAGCGATATGCATCCGGAGAAATGGGTTCAGATGGTGGAAGTGATAGAGGAAAGATACGACGAGTTCTGCGGTTTCGTCATCCTTCATGGCACGGACACGATGGCATACACAGCCTCTGCCCTCTCCTTCATGCTGGAGAACCTGACGAAGCCTGTAGTGCTTACGGGAAGTCAGCTGCCGATAGGAAAGCTGCGCACAGACGGAAAGGAGAATCTGATAACGAGCATCGAGATAGCGGCAGCGTATAAGAAATGTAGAATGCAGGATTCTGAATGCAGAATTGAATTACCAATAGTGCCTGAGGTCTGCATCTACTTCAGCGGGAAACTGCTCCGAGGCAATCGTGCCACGAAGATTAACGCGGAAGGTTTCGCAGCCTTCGACTCCTTCAACTACCCTCACCTTGGCGATGCAGGCATAAACATCTGCTTTCACGAGCAGAACATACTGAAACCAGACTTCACGAAGCCCGTCGTTTTTCATAAGGCGACGGATCCGAACGTGATAGTCTTCTCCCTTTTCCCTGGCGTTCAGCCAAGCATCATCAGCCACGTTACGGATGCTCCAGAACTGCGATCTATGGTGATGAGAACCTACGGCAGCGGAAATGCTCCGCAGCAGGCGTGGATGATGGAACTGCTGAAGAAAGCCACAGTTGCCGGCATTAATATAATAAATGTGAGCCAATGTCTAGCAGGTTCGGTGGAAATGACGCGTTACGGCACCGGCTACCATCTTTCGGAGTCGGGAGTAATAAGCGGTCAGGACGCCACGGTGGAGGCTACGGTAACGAAACTGATGGTGCTTCAAGGCATGTACGACGACCAGAAACGTGTCAGAGAATTGATGCAAAAGTCGCTTGCAGGTGAGATTTAGGAAGAAAAGTAGTGAGAAAAGTTATCTTTTTTCCTTAAAATTCATACAAAAAGCGTCTTTTATTCCCGAAAAACGCAAATAATTCGTAACTTTGCGCACAACAAAGAGCTCAAACCACACAAAAAAGCATGGAAAAGATACAGAAAATACTGAAGACTGTACTGCCACTGATTCTCGGTGGCGGCATTCTCTATTGGATGTATCGCAACACAGACTTTGAATCCCTGAAGCACTTGTTCCTTGAAGAGATGAACTGGTGGTGGATGATTCTCTCCTTCCCTTTTGGCATCCTCGCACAGATGTTCCGCGGATGGCGATGGAAGCAGACTCTTGAGCCTATGCACGAGAAGCCTCGCACATCGGTGGCGATAAACTCTATCTTCATCTCTTATGCAGCCTCTCTGATTATTCCTCGCATCGGCGAGTTCACCCGCTGCGGAATACTAAAACGCTACGACGGAATATCCTTCACGAAATCTTTGGGAACAGTGGTTACGGAACGTGCTGTTGATACGCTGATAATGGGCGTGATGACGGCTATAATCCTGCTGTCTCAAACGCCTGTCTTCGCGTCGTTCTTCACAAAGACAGGCACAAAGCTTGACTCCCTCTTCACGATGTTCTCTGCAACGGGATGGATTGTGACGGGAATATGCGGCGTAGCAGCCTTGCTCGGTCTGTGGATTTTCCGTAAGAAGATTCTGTTTTACGACAAGGTTAAGTCGTCAGTTGATGGCATTATGGAAGGCGTTATGTCGCTGAAGAAAGTGAAGAATGTGCCGCTGTTCATCTTCTACAGTCTCGGCATCTGGGTTTGCTATTTCCTGCATTACTATCTCACCTTCTTCTGCTTTGAATTCACGGCAGAACTGGGCATGGAAGCCGCTTTGGTGACCTTCATCGTCGGAACGATTGCCGTCATAGTGCCTACGCCAAACGGCGCTGGTCCTTGGCATTTCGCTGTAAAGACCATGCTCGTGCTCTACGGCATAGCTGAGGCAAACGCTCTGGGCTTTGTCCTCGTGGTTCATACGGTACAAACAATGCTCATCGTAGCCCTCGGACTTTACGCCCTTGCTCATCTTTCGGTAACAAAGAAATCTGCAACATAATAACAAAAAAAATAATAACTATGGAAAACCTTAATCCTAAATGCGTCTTCAAGAATTTCAAGGCGCTCACACAAGTACCAAGACCTTCTGGTCATCTTGAGAAAATCCAGCAGTATCTCCTCGAATTCGGAAAGAACTGCGGCGTAGAAACATTCCTTGATCCTGCCGGCAATGTCGTTATGCGCAAGCCTGCTACTCCAGGCATGGAAGACCGTCAGGGCGTTATCCTTCAGGCTCACATGGACATGGTGCCACAGAAGGAAAGCTCTTCTAATCATAACTTTGAGACAGATCCAATAGAAGCTCGCATCTGCGACGACGGTTGGATTCGTGCTAACAACACAACCCTCGGTTCTGACGATGGTATCGGCGTGGCTGCTATCATGGCTGTCATGGAGTCTAAGGACTTGAAGCACGGTCCTGTGGAAGGTCTTATCACAGCCGATGAAGAGACGGGTCTCTATGGCGCAGAGAATCTTCCTGCCGGACAGATGCAGGGAAAGATTCTTCTTAACCTCGACACAGAGGATTGGGGCGAACTCATCATTGGTTCTGCCGGTGGTATGGACGTTACTGCCACACTCGACTATAAGGAAGAAGAAACTACTGCCGACGACGTAGCCGTAAAGATCACTATCTCAGGTCTTCTTGGCGGTCACTCTGGTATTCAGATTCCTCTCGGTCGCGGTAATGCAAACAAGATGATGGTGCGCATTCTCCGTGAGGCTATTGCTGACGATGACGCTCGTCTCGTTTCTTGGCATGGCGGCAACATGCGCAACGCTATCCCTCGCGAGGCTTCTGTTGTCGTTACTCTTCCAAAGGAGAACCTCGACGACATCAAGGAACTTTGCGCTACTTACGCTGAGACTTTCAACGAGGAATACAAGTACATCGAGACTGAGGAAATCAAGGTCTCTGTTGAGGAAGTTGCTCTTCCTGCCATGCAGACTCCAGAGGAGATTCAGGACAACCTCGTAGATGCTATCTATGCTTGCCACGACGGTGTTTGGCGTTACATCCCAAGTATGCCAGAGAAGGTTGAGACATCTTCTAACCTCGCGATCATCGACATCGAAGGCGGAAAGGCTATGGTTGCCATTCTTGCACGCTCATCTTCTGACACAAAGAAGGACGAGCTCTGCACTTCACTCGAAAGCTGCTTCTCTATGGCAGGCATGAAGGTTGCCCTCACAGGCGGCTACGGCGGTTGGAATCCTAACCCAGAGAGCCCTGTACTGAAGGCAATGGTTGAGCAGTACAAGAAGCTCTTCGGCGAAGAACCTATCGTAAGCGTTGTTCACGCTGGTCTCGAGTGCTCTATCATCATGGCTAAGTATCCGGGCATGGACGTAGTTTCCTTTGGACCTACTCTCCAGTACCCTCACACACCTTCAGAGCAGCTTAAGATTGACACCGTAGAGCCTTTCTGGAACCTCATCGTAGCTACTCTCGAAAATACTCCAAAGAAATAAAGCCACAGTTCCCGGCGTTTTTACGCCGGGCTCATATTCCCCAACAATGAACTACCTCTCGGAAGACGACAACCGTCTAATCACGAAATACATCTCTCAAGCAGAGGAGGAAGGCAAGATAAAGCCTGACTGGCTCGGCAGAAACCCTATCGAGAGCTGCCATCGCGTATGCAAGATAGCGAAGGAAGAACTCGGATTGGGCAGAAACTCCTTTATTGCCATCCTCCTCACGCCTTGCTTCTCTAACGCCAACGACGAAGGTCTGGAGCAGGTGCGCAAGGATTTCGGCGAAGCTTCTTACGTCATCCTTGTCAGCTATCTGAAAATCAGGGCGATGTACACAAAGAAGACTCAGGTCATCGGAAACGACAATTTCCGTAATCTCCTCATGTCTCTTTGCGAAGACATCCGCGTCATACTCATCGTGATAGCCGAAACGGTTGCCTTCCTCCGTGGTGTTCCGGAGCTGGATTATGTGCCTACAGAGACCATCCAGGACTCTGCCCTGCTCTATGCTCCCCTTGCCCATAAGCTCGGACTCTACCAGATAAAGAGCGAGATAGAAGATCTCTCGCTGAAATATCTTGAGCACGATGCTTACTACCACATCAAGGAGAAGCTCAACGCAACGAAGCAGGCACGAGACAAATACATCGAGGAGTTCATTGCGCCTATCTCAAAGCTGCTTACGGATGCCGGACTTAAGTTCCATATCAAGGGACGCACCAAGTCTATCCATTCCATCTGGCAGAAGATGAAAAAGCAGAACTGTCCTTTCGAGGGCGTTTACGACCTCTTCGCCATCCGTATCATCCTTGATTCTCCATTGGATCAGGAAAAGGTACAATGCTGGCAGAGCTTTGCGCTTATTACTAATATGTACCAGTCTAACCCGAAGCGAATGCGCGACTGGCTCAGCGTGCCAAAGTCTAACGGCTACGAATGTCTCCACATCACCGTTCTCGGACCGCAACAGAAGTGGGTTGAGGTGCAGATTCGCACAGAGCGTATGGACGAGATTGCTGAGCGTGGTCTTGCTGCCCATTGGCGTTATAAGGGCATCAAGGGCGAAGGTGGCATAGACCAGTGGCTCGGACAGGTGCGACAGGCTCTTGAGGCTGCCGACAACATCGACATCTACGACAACTTCTCCACAGGAACTTACGAGAAGGAGGTCTTCGTCTTCACGCCTAAGGGCGAACTGAAAAAGTTCCCTAAGGGTGCTACCGTTCTCGACTTTGCCTATTCCATCCATTCCAAAGTGGGCAACTCATGCACAGGCGCAAAGATCAACGGCAAGGCTGTTCCTTTCCGCTACGAGCTGCAGAGCGGCGACAATGTTGAGATTAACACTTCTGCTCAACAGAAGCCTAAGCAGGACTGGCTCAACATGGTGGTTACCGGTCGTGCGCGCAACAAGATAAAGCTCGCCCTGAAGGAAACGCAGATTAAGGACGGACTCTATGCAAAGGAGATGCTTGAGCGACGACTCAAGAACCGCAAGATAGAACTCTCCGAGCAGACCATCTCTCATCTGCTTAAAAAGCTCGGCTACAAGGAGACTGCCGACTTCTACCGCGATGTTGCTAACGCATCGCTCGACATCTCGCATGTCATTGAAAAGTATATTGAGACAAAGAATGAAGAAGAGGGTATCCATACTGCCGACAATACTCAGCAGAACGACGAACAGCGCAGCGCCGAGAAGTTCGTCATGAACAGCAACGCCGTGAACAGCGCCATGAAGTCGCACTTTGCGGCTCAGGGCGAGGATGTTCTCGTCATAGACCAGAACCTCAAAGGCGTGGACTATACTCTTGCCCGCTGCTGTAGTCCTATCTATGGCGACGATGTCTTCGGCTTCATAACCATCAACGACGGCATTAAGATCCACCGCTGCGACTGTCCTAACGCAAAGGATATGCACACCCGCTACGGCTACCGAATAGTGAAAGCCGTATGGAGCGGTAAAGGCTCTGCCCAGTACGACATCACGCTGCATATTGTGGGCAACGATGACATCGGCATCGTGTCTAACATTTCCAACGTAATAAGCAAGGAGGAGAACATCCTCATGCGATCAATCAACATCAATTCTCACGACGGTCTCTTCTCCGGACAGATCACCATATCCGTAGAAGGACAGCAACGCCTCAGCCTGCTCATGAAGAAACTGCAGCAAGTCAAGGGCGTAAAGCAAGTAACCCGCCTCTAGCCCTGTTCCCGGCGCTTTTACGCCAAGCATAATCGCCACAGTTCCCGGCGCTTTTACGCCGGGTCCCTAAACCCTTTACCAACTATGAAAAAGCTTTTCCTCTCTCTCCTCCTCTCCCTCGCGTCGCTGACCACCTTCGCAGCAGACGGTCTCCCTCTCCGCCTTCTCAACCATTGGGACAACCTCAACGGAACCGTTGAGCGCGGATATGCCGGTCGCAGTATTTTCTGGAACTGCAACCGCCAGTACGACTACAAGAAATACGCCGCTGAGCTTCAGGCTGAAGGCATCAACGGTACTGTCCTCAACAACGTCAACGCTTCGCCAAAGGTGCTCAATGAAGAGTATCTTGACAGCGTTAGATACTTCGCCGACACTTTCCGTCCTTACGGCGTGAAGGTCTATCTCTCTATCAACTTCGCTTCGCCACAGGTCATCGGCGGCCTCAAGACCTCTGACCCTCTCGACAAGAATGTTGTAAAGTGGTGGAAGAAGAAGGTAAAGGACATCTATAAGCGCATCCCAGACTTCGGCGGTTTCCTTGTAAAAGCAAACTCTGAGGGAGAGCCAGGTCCGATGGACTTTGGCAGAACTCATGCCGATGGTGCAAACATGCTTGCCGACGCCCTTAAGCCTTACAAGGGCATCGTCATGTGGCGTGCCTTCGTCTATAGTCAGAACGACCCTGACCGCGCTAAGCAGGCTTACATAGAGTTCAAGGATCTCGACGGAAAGTTCCGCGACAACGTCATCATTCAGATAAAGAATGGCCCTATCGACTTCCAGCCACGCGAGCCTATCTCTCCTCTCTTCTATGCCATGCCTAAGACAAAGGTTATGGCTGAGTTCCAGATTACTCAGGAGTATCTCGGTCATGCCAACCACGTGAACTATCTCGCTCCTATGTGGAAGGAGATGCTCGACGATATGAACCGCTACGGAAAGGACATAAACTACGTCGGAGCAGCCGGTGTCTCAAACCGTGGTAACGACCCAAAGGCTAATCATATCATTGCCGAACTCAACGAATATGCTTTCGCTAAGCTTGCTGCCGACCCAAAGGCTGACGTACGCCAGATTGTCAATAGCTGGATACAGGGCAAGTTCGGCTATAGCGGACCTGAGACGCAGGAGTTTGTAGATATGCTCATGATGTCTCGCGAGGCAACCGTAAACTTCATGATGCCGCTCGGACTTCATCACCTCTTCGCTTGGGGACACCACTACGGACCAGAGCCTTGGTGCAAGATTGAGGGCGGTCGTCCTGACTGGATGCCTTCTTACTATCATCGTGCCGACGCAGAAGGACTCGGTTTTAACCGCTCTTCTACTGGCTCTAATGCTACGGAGCAATATCCGGAGGCTCTTGGCAAGAAGTTCGACTCTCGCCAAACCTGTCCAGACGAACTCGTTCTCTGGTTCCATCATGTAGGCTGGAACGACAAGCTCCATAGCGGTCGCACACTCTGGAACGAACTCTGCTACCGCTATCAGCATGGCGTTGACATGGTTCGTCAGATGCAGGTTAAGTGGACAGCCTTCCAGGACATGGCACTCATGGCAGAGAATGCCGGCTATCTGCCTAAGGGCACTTTCGGCGACATCAAGAACCGCCTCGCAATTGAGGAGCACGACGCCATCTGGTGGCGCGACGCTTGCGTGCAGTATTTCCAGACATTCTCTCATCAGCCTCTGCCAGACTACTGCGAGAAGCCACAGCGCAGTCTCGAAGAACTCAAGAAGTTCAAGCTCAACATTGACAACTACACAAATGCAATGCCGTATTAAATCATACTTCAATAACTAAGTTACCACAATTAATCTTCCATAAGCTAAACACCCTCGCCGCCAAGATTTGTGAATTTGATGGCGAGGCAAGGATAGTAGGAAACGACGCCCCATGGCGTTAATGGGCGGATATGTACATAAACGACCATCAACCTCCTCACTTCCATGTGAAGTATAATGACTATGAGGCGTTTGTGAACATAGATAATGGCGTTGTTAAAGGAGAACTTCCTAGAAGAGTCATCAATCTTGTGTTTGAATGGCTTGATGCTCACAAGGAGGAACTTATAGACAACTGGAAAAGACTTCAAAATTACGAATCCCCTATCAAGATTAAGCCTCTCGATTAATTATGAATTTCACCCCTTCACTAAAAATAGTTTCTGCCGAATATCTTGAAGACTATAAGATAAGTGCAACGTTCAACAATGGAGCTAAGAAGACTATTGATTTCAGTTCCATTGTTTCGGAAGGTCGTGGAATAACTCATAAACTTCGTGACCTTGATTACTTCCGTAACTTCACCCTCGATCCTTTCTCAATTGATTGGAACAACGAGATAGGATTTGCTCCAGAATTTCTCTACAGAATTGGGGAAGACGAAGCCGAGCATATTGGCATTGTAGCCGAAGACGATTTTTCGGGTTATGGGAAATAAAAAATGGAAAAGAAGCCCCATGGCTTCTTTAATGAGCGGATTTGTTTTGCGGTATTTTAACGACGTCATGGGGCGTCGTTTCCATTTTCATCTCTAATTCAGGATTTCTTTCGGTAAAATTTTGTATAATTAAAATAAAGTGTTAACTTTGCAGCGAAATACTTAAATGAGTCAAAGGTTTGTCATCCTTAGGAGGAAAACTTTCCTCCCTAAGGAAGGAAAACCGTCATCGTATAGGAGGAAAGTCTGAGGACAGGAAGTTCGCGGCCCCAGCGGACATCTGTTGTGTAGTTTAACGATTTTTGTTGACTACTTTGCGGCTTAATTATAAAGCAGGTTGACGGGTTTTGTAGGCAGATTCTGATAATTTAAAAAAAATCTTTTTTTTTCGGAGAAAAACTACATCTCTACACCAAATCGCTGCGAACCCCTCTGTTTATCGGGGTTTACGGGCGATGTAGTTTTGGTGTAGTTATGATGTAGTTTGAAGAAACTACATAATGTAGTGATGTAGAGACGATGTAGTTTGTTTTTGAAACTACATCGCTGTAACTTACTGATAAAAAGACAGTTACATCCGATTGGTGTAGAGATGTAGTTTTCCGGTGGTAAAAGTCTTGATTTTTTGTGTTTTCGCCGTCAAAAACACCCAAATAGACTATATATATCAAGTAAATGACACAAAACTATCAAAAATAGCCTTCTGAACAGCGTCAAAAATGCACGAAAAAGCCCTTTTTAGCGTCACGGCAAACAGCATTTATCAATGTTCATTGTATCACGCCATAAATTCCCCCTTCACGCTGAACAGCCCATTTTTCGCAACTTTTCACGCTGACCAGCCCATTTTTCGTAAATATTGGCACCGATTCTCCCATGTTTCGCAACTATTGACGCAGTATTTCTCGTTTTGAGATAACTTCTCATGCTGAATAGCCACGGATTTATATAAAAGGTACCAGCCTACAAGAGTAAGCCGGGCACAATATGCTGTGTTTCCTTACTCCTTTTGGGGAAATGCGAAACGTGTACTATTTGGGCTGATTCTGTACAAAAATCCGTCTGAAAAGCACTTTTTACCATAAATAATGAAGAAAATATAACTCAGAGGGGCTATTTTTCAAATTATATTACTAACTTTGCACTTGAAAAATTATATAAATATATGACAGCGATAGTTTACAAAACAAAAGAAGAAAAGCTTCAAGCACGCAAGAAGATGATTGAGGCAAAAGCAGAACTGCTTTCAAAAATGAGGAAAAAGATGTCGCAGATTGAATGGTGATATGGCACGTATATCAGCAAATTTCATAAACGAACTTTCGCCTTATAAAGTTGTTCAGGTCGATGACCTAACCGTAAGATTTATTACCGAAAATGGTGTTAAATTTATGGTGGGATTCACGCCAGATGCTTTTATATTAGTATTATAAATGCAGAAGGCTTTTTGCGTGTATAATTTCAATTTCAAATTAGTGTAACATCACTTACCCAGAAACATTCTTAGCAACAAAAACATCTGCGCCATCCGCGTCATCAGCGAGACAAACAACTCTATTGGAATCTGTTTTCTCGCAGATGATGCAGATGGCGCAGACGAAAGTCTTATATATTTCTTTGACTCTTACAGATTCTTATGCCATGCTATAGACAACGTCCATAATCTTCTTTGCAACCTCGTCTGCCTGAGCCATTGTTGATGCTTCGGAATAGACGCGGATGATTGGCTCGGTATTTGACTTACGGAGATGAACCCATGAGTCTGCGAAGTCTATCTTCACGCCGTCGATGTCGTTAATCTCTTCGTCCTTATAGAGTTCCTTCACCTTTGCAAGGATGGCATCAACGTCTGTTGAAGGGGTAAGGTCTATACGGTTCTTAGCGATGGAATATTCAGGGAGCGTCTTGCGCAGTTCAGACACCTTCAGCTGCTTCTCTGCAAGCATGGTGAGGAAGAGGGCGATGCCAACGAGTGCATCACGTCCGTAATGGCTCTCAGGATAGATTACTCCGCCGTTTCCCTCGCCACCGATGATGGCATTCACAGCCTTCATCTTAGTGGTTACATTCACCTCTCCAACGGCAGCAGCTGAATACTGACATCCTTCATATTTGTTTGTTACATCGCGAAGGGCACGAGTAGAGGAAAGATTGCTCACGGTGTTGCCCGGAGTCTTTGAGAGAACATAGTCGGCAATGGAAACGAGTGTATATTCTTCGCCGAACATAGTGCCATCCTCTGAAATAAAGGCAAGGCGGTCAACATCCGGGTCAACAACGATTCCGAGGTCATACTTTCCGCTCTTCATCTCAGTCATGATGCCCTGGAGATTCTTCTCAAGCGGCTCTGGGTTGTGAGCGAAGTCGCCATTAGGCTCTGCATTGAGCACAGTAGCCTCCACTCCGAGCTGTTCAAGAAGCTGAGGAAGGATAACGCCTCCGACAGAGTTGATTGCATCCACGCAGACCTTAAAGCCCTGCTTCTTGATAGCCTCTACGTCAACGAGGCTGAGAGCCTTAACAGAGTCGATGTGGCGCTGGTTGTATGTGTCGTCGTAGGTAATCTTTCCCAGACCGTCAACCTCAGCATACTGGAAGTTCTCCTCTTCAGCAGCACGCAACACCTCATTGCCAGCCTCCTTGTCAAGGAATTCGCCCTCATTGTTCAGAAGCTTGAGCGCATTCCACTGGCGTGGATTGTGAGAGGCAGTAAGGATGATACCTCCGTCAGCACCAGACATCTGCACAGCAAGCTCTGTGGTAGGAGTAGTGGCAAGTCCGATGTTGAGCACGTCGAAGCCACAGCCGATGAGTGTACCTGTAACAATCTGATCAACCATCTGACCAGAGATACGAGCGTCACGACCAACGACAATCTTGTTAGACGGCTGACGGCCGTTAGCCTTGAGGGCTTCGTTGTTCTTACGGATATAAGTGGAATAAGAAGTGACGAACTTCACTATGTCCAGCGGATTGAGTGTGTCGCCAGTAGCACCGCCGATAGTACCGCGAATGCCTGAAATAGATTTTATGAGTGTCATGGAGGATTTACAGATTTACTGATTTACTGATTTACAATTTACAATTGCAATTTTTACTTGCCTTCCTGATAAGAGATTTCGTAGAGACAAGGTATTACGTTCTGAGACGCAGAAGCCTGTCCCTGAGAGTGTGGAACAATAAGTTTTACACGGGCAATCTCGTCGTACTCAGTACCGCAACGACCGATGTTGAGATAAGGCAGTGGGACGAGCCATCCTGTAGGGATGGAGAGCGAACCGTAAGAGGCATACATATTGCTATGACCAGCCACGAAAGAGCCTGTGTAGGTGTCGGAAGAGCGTGTTACGGTGAGCATCTCCGGAATAGCTATAGAGGCATAGTTTGTGTTGGCAGAGGTGATTTTCAGAGTGAAGAGGTTAGTCTCCATGTAACGACAAAGGATGGTACGCGTCTCGCCAGCCCTCATCTTACGGTCAATCTCCACCTTACGACCGTCCTGAGCCAGAATGTCAGAGTCGTAGAAGGTACCCTTGTTGATGACTTGCATATAGACACTGGACTTCGAGAGGAGCACCCATTCGTTCTTAGTGGTATCTGTAACGCAGCCACGAGCACGGAACTCATCTTCGGTCATGGTCATTGCTCCTATCGACTTAAGGTAAGCACTGATGGCATCACGCTCAGATTCCTTCTTCTCAGCGTATGTCTCGTAATCGTTGCACGAAGAGAGGCCTACGACAGCAACGAGAAGAAAGAGTATGAATCTTATTCTATACATTAATTATAATTATATATTTGGAAGTTCACTAATAGCCTTACGTACAATCTCCTCAGCCTCCTGGATGGAACAGTCGAGCTGACCGCCGGCAGCATTGAAATGACCGCCACCATTGAAGTGTTTAGCCGCTATCTCAATGCAGTTCATATCGTCAACAGAACGCAGACTTACCCACACCTTATTCTCCAGCTTTGTGTCCTCACGAAGGGAGATGCTCAGTCGGCAGCCCTTAATCTGGAGCGGCTGATTGACGAGTCCCTCAGAGAAGCCTTTGATGTAATGGAAAGAGGCGAGCTCCTCCTTTGAGATACAGAAGTAGGAAGCACCTTTCTGCTCAATGTAATGGAGCTTCTCGTTGAGGATATAGCCCCAGAAGCGGAGTTTGAAGATTGAGAAGTTATGGAAAACGTTTCTGTAAATCTTGTCCTTGTCGATACCCTTCATGAGAAGCATACCGATAATCTCAAAGATCTCAGGACGGTTAGAAGCGAATGTGAAACCGCCCGTATCAGTCATCATACCACAGTAGATACAAGTGGCACCACGCTTGGTAATCTTGTCGTAGTCGCCCATCTCATGGATAAGACGGAAGACGAGTTCGCACGCACTGGACATCTGTGGGAAGGAGAACATCCACGGCGTCTCAATGGTTGGTCCCTCATGATGGTCAATGACAAGCTTTGGCGCAGGAGAAGCCTTGAGAATCTCGCCAAGGTCATCCACACGGGAGTAGCCCGCATAGTCAAGACAGACGATGAGGTCAGCAGCCATGATCTGATCCTTCACAAGGTTAGGCACCTTGTCGTAGCGAATGGCTTTCTCTATCGTAGGCAACCATTTGAAGAAGTCAGGATACTGGTCTGGTATAACCACGACGGGCATCTTACCCATCTCGCGGAGATAGTCAGCAAAGCCGAGGATAGAGCCAAGGGCATCGCCGTCAGGACTGCGATGGCATGTAAGCACTATTTTGCGAGAAGAGCGCAGAAGAGTTCTTAGTTCCGCTGCGCGCTCTGATGTAATGAGATTTTGCATTAAGTTTTCAGTATTGAGCTTTTTAGCTTTTCACTTATCAGTTAAGTGGAGAAGGATATACACCTTCGTTTACGAGGTTCTGGATACGCTCTACTGTTCCAGGACGGTCTTCAGCGTATGTAACGCCAAACCACTTAGAAGTAGTGTCAAGCACCTTGACAGTAGAAGTGCCGTCTGTAATGAGCTTGTTCACCATGAGCGGAATGAAGAACTCGCTCTTGATGTTCTCGATGTTCTTAGGGTCAGAGAGGAATGACTTGAAGTAATCCTCAGAGTACTTGAAATAGTCAGGAGTAAAGCCCCAGACGTTCATAGATACAGGAGTATTGTCGTCGATAGTAACCCATTCGCCGTTCTCGTCCTTATACTGAACGTCAGCTCCGTGACGCTCAATCTCAGTACGCTCAACAACGGTAGTGAGGTTACCCTCAGCGTCAGTAGAGCAAACGCCGCGAGCCACAGTACCATTCTCAGAGAGAGTGTTGCCTACGCGGAAACCAACCATTGCATACTGGTCGTGAGCATCCTCAGGAAGGTCGGCAAGGAACTTACCGATAACCATGAAAGCATCGCGATTGTAGAAGTCGTCGCAATTGATTACGCAGAAAGGCTCCTTCACGATGTCCTTAGCCATGAGGACAGCGTGGTTTGTACCCCAAGGCTTTACACGGCCCTCAGGAACAGAGAATCCTTCTGGAAGAGAGTCAAGAGCCTGGAAGCAGAGCTCGCAAGCCACCTTGCCTTCGTATTTAGCGAGAACCTGATTGCGGAAATCCTCTTCGAAATCCTTACGGATGATCCAAACAATCTTTCCGAATCCAGCCTGAATAGCGTCGTAGATAGAATAGTCCATGATGGTTTCACCGTTAGGACCGAGAGTGTCAAGCTGCTTGAGACCACCGTAGCGGCTACCCATACCAGCAGCAAGAAGAACTAATGTAGGTTTCATATGTTTTCAGTTTTGTTTTCGTTAGACTTAAGGAGACCTACTCCCTAAAAATTGGTGCAAAGTTAACAAATTTTTCCCTTTTTTATTATTAATGTGAGGAAAAAGTAAGAAAATAAGCAATTTGTTGCCCTATCCCGCCCTTTTTTCTATGAAAATGTGTAATTTTGCGCTCGCATAATGCTATTTTTTCAAGCTTGATAAACTATAGACTAATACTGAAAATCATCAGCCAGGTTCTTCTTCTGGAAGCTGGTGCCATGCTTCTTCCGCTCTCTGTTGCCATCCTTACCGACGACAAAAGCACGAAGGGCGATGGCATTTTTCCCTTTCTCATAGCCATATTGGTTACGGCTATGGCAGGCTTCATTATGCGCTATTACGGAGAGACACAGAAGCAGAGCATAGGCTCAAAGGAGGCTCCTTTGCTCGTATCGTCACTATGGATTGTGCTCTCCTTCTTCGGCTCTATGCCTTTCCTCCTGCTCGGAGGTTTCGGATGGACAGACGCCTTCTTTGAGACGATGTCTGGATTCACCACTACCGGCTCGACAATCATAGAGGACATAGAGAGTTACCCTGCAAGCATCATGCTCTGGCGTTCCCTGACGCAATGGATCGGCGGACTCGGAATAGTGTTCTTCATCGTGGCTGTCTTGCCTAATCTGGTGAAGGGAGGCAGAGTGAAGGTGTTCTCAGCAGAAGCCACAGGACCTTTCAAAATGAAGATTCACCCTAAGATTTCAACGAGCGGAACATTCCTTCTCTACGTCTATCTTGCGCTGACCGTACTCTGCTCGTTGAGTTTCTGGGCTTGCGGAATGTCGTGGTTTGACGCCGTAAACCATGCTATGACTACGACTGCTACGGGAGGTTTCTCTACGTTCAACGACACCACAGCACTTTTGGGACAGACCTCCGTAAGCATCGTCATGGTGGTGTTCATGTTCTTCTCAGGAGCAAACTTCACGGCACTCTACGCAACAGCTATGGGCAAGAAGGAGATGTTTATCTGGAAGAACTCGGAGTTCCGCTTCTATTGCAAGATGATAGCCGTGGCTACTGTCCTGATAACACTCGCCCTTATATTCGGCAGCAAGACAAACTACGGTCCGCTGAAAGCTTTCGGGCACGCTCTTTTCCAGGTAGTTTCCTTTGCTACGACAACAGGCTCCTACAACGACAGCATACAGGACTGGCCACGATTCGCTTGGTTCGTCCTCTTCGTTCTGATGTTCATCGGAGGTTGCGCAGGAAGTACGGCTGGCGGTCTGAAATGCATGAGAGCGCTTATGCTTTTCAAGATAGTGAAAAATGAACTGAAACGCATTCTTCATCCTAATGCAATACTTCCGCTGAAGATTAACGGCAAGACCATCAGAGAGAAGGAAATATCAGCACTCATAGGCTTCACCGTGGTCTATCTTCTGCTCTGCGTCGTAACCTACGGCGGACTGATGCTCTTTGAGGCTCACAACAGCGAGATAGACACAGTTGACGGAATGACCATTGCCATGAGTAGCGCCTGCAACGTAGGTCCTTCCCTACTCCATACTCCAGGCGAAGACATCAGCTGGGCTACGCTCTCCATACCGTCAAAATGGATGTGCGCATTCCTGATGCTCCTCGGACGTCTGGAAATCCTTAATGTGCTCGTACTCTTCACACCGTCGTTCTGGAAGTCTCCTTCAAACGCTCAAATAGGTGGGATTTAAGTTGACCTTGCACAATAGTATGTAAAAAATAGCAAAGCGGATAAATAATAAAGCATTATTTTTATTAATTTTGCCCACAATTTTAGCCCGAATCAACACAAAATCTTCAATATTTATTATGGTAAAGATAACAAAAGAGGCAGCTCTTGAATATCACGAGAGCGGACGCCCTGGTAAGATTGAGGTAAAACCAACCAAAGCTTACCGCACTCAGACTGACCTTTCTCTGGCTTATTCGCCAGGTGTAGCATTCCCTTGTAAAGAGATTGAGGCAGACCCTTCTGCAGCATACAAATATACAGCTAAGGGAAACCTTGTAGCCGTAATCAGTAACGGTACAGCCGTGCTCGGTCTTGGCGATATCGGCGCCATGAGCGGCAAGCCTGTTATGGAAGGTAAAGGTCTGCTCTTCAAGATATACGGAGGCATTGACGTGTTCGATATAGAAGTGGCAGAAAAGGACCCGGAGAAGTTCTGCGAGGCTGTTGAGAAGATTGCCCCTACATTCGGTGGTATCAACCTCGAGGACATCAAGGCTCCTGAATGCTTCTACATCGAAGAGCGCCTGAAGAGAACTCTTGATATTCCTGTAATGCACGACGACCAGCATGGTACTGCCATCATCTCAGCAGCAGGTCTTAAGAATGCTCTTGAGGTTAACGGTAAGGACATCAAGGATGTGAAGATCGTGGTAAACGGCGCGGGTGCTGCTGCCATCTCTTGTACAAAGCTCTACATGGCTCTCGGTGCTCAGAAGGAGAACATCCTCATGCTCGACTCTAAGGGTGTAATCACATCTGACCGTGAAGGACTGAACGAGCAGAAGAAGTTCTTCGCTACAGACCGTCGCGATGCCCACACTCTCGCTGAGGCTGTTAAGGACGCAGACGTATTCGTAGGTCTTTCTAAGGGCAACGTTCTTTCTCAGGACATGGTTCGCTCTATGGCAAAGGATCCTATCGTATTCGCTCTTGCAAACCCTGTTCCTGAAATCAGCTACGAGGATGCTATGGCTTCTCGTCCTGACGTATTGATGTCAACAGGTCGTTCTGACTACCCTAACCAGATCAACAACGTAATCGGTTTCCCTTATATCTTCCGTGGTGCACTTGATGTTAACGCAACAGCCATCAACGAAGAGATGAAGCTTGCTGCCGTTCACGCTATCGCAGACCTTGCTAAGCAGCCTGTACCAGACGTAGTGAACGACGTTTACAATAACGACGACCTTAAGTTCGGCCCTTCTTACTTCATTCCGAAGCCAGTTGACCCACGCCTCATCACAGAGGTTTCTGCTGCCGTAGCTAAGGCTGCAATGGAATCAGGCGTTGCTCGCAATCCAATTACAGATTGGGACGCATACAAGAACAGCCTCCGTCAGCTTCTCGGTCAGGAGACAAAGCTCACTCAGCAGCTCTATGATCGTGCCCGCAAGCATCCACAGCGCGTAGTCTTCGCAGAAGGCATCGACCCTACAATGCTCAAGGCTGCTGTTCAGGCAAAGGCAGAAGGCATCTGTCAGCCAATCCTTCTTGGTAACGACGAGCGTATAGCTAAGCTTGCAGCTGAACTTGACCTCTCTCTTGAAGGCATTGAGGTAGTGAACCTCCGTCACGACCGTGAGGCAGAGCGTCGCGAGAAGTATGCAAAGATTCTCGCAGAGAAGCGTCAGCGTGAGGGCTACACTTTCCCTGAGGCTAACGATAAGATGTTCGAGCGTAACTACTTCGGTATGATGATGGTTGAGACTGGCGACGCTGATGCATTCATCACAGGTCTTTACACTAAGTATTCTAACACTATCAAGGTAGCGAAGGAAGTTATTGGCATCCAGCCACAGTTCAACCACTTCGGCACAATGCACATCCTTAACACTCGTAAGGGTATCTTCTACATTGCCGACACTCTCATCAACCGCCACCCTAACAAGGAGACTGTTAAGGACATCGCTCACCTCGCAGCTCATACTGTTCGCTTCTTCAACGACGAACCTATCATCGCTATGCTCAGCTACTCTAACTTCGGTACTTCAAAGGATGGTAGCGCAGCAACAATTCATGAGGCTGTAGCAGAGCTTCAGGCAGAATATCCAGATCTCGCTATCGATGGTGAAATGCAGGTTAACTTCGCTCTCAACCAGAAGATGCGCGACGAGCGTTACCCATTCTCACGCCTTAACGGAAAGAAGGTTAACACTCTCATCTTCCCTAACCTCTCTTCTGCAAACAGCGGCTACAAGCTCCTTCAGGCTATCGACGATGACGCAGAAATCATCGGCCCTATCCAGATGGGTCTTAACAAGCCTATCCATTTCACAGACTTCGGTTCTTCAGTTCGTGATGTCGTAACAACAGCAGCCGTTGCTGCCATCGACGCTTACGTTGCAAAGAAAAAACAGTAAATTGGAATATAGTAGGGCGAGGATTTCCGAGCCGTAATTCAGCATTTGTAGGGCGAGGATTTCCGAGCCGTTTTGGGCGTAAAAACCTGACTCGCGGCTCGGAAATCCTCGCCCTACAACTATTTTACTCTCTAATTCTCGATTATAGAAATAAATGGGGACGACATACAAGTTGTCCCTTTTCAACTACCTGCTGTCTCTTAGTGAAAACGACGCCGTTATGGAGCGAAAAGTGGAAACGACATCTCATGGTGTCGTTAATGGGCGAATTTGGCTTTGCGGCAGTTTATTGCGGCGGCTTAACGACGCCATTGGGCGTCGTTTCCAATTCGGCGGCTTGAGAAAAACATGTATATAATTGCTAATGAAATTTGCTCCCTTACTTACTATATCCCTTGTTTACTGTACTACGGATAAGACTTTTCCGTCCTTCATCTTCGTAGTAAGTACATCGCCAGACTTCACCTGAGACACAGATGTGATTATCTTATCGCCAAGGAGAGTCATGGAGTAACCACGCTTTAGAAGCAGTTCCGGGTCAAGAAGTCGGAGACGCTCGGAGATAAGATTCAGCTTATGCTTCTCGCTTTCCAGATTGTGCGAAATGATGTTCTTAATCCTTTCATAAGTCTGGTCGAGCATGGCATTCTGCTTTGAACAGACAAGAGAGAAGAGAACGGGAATCTTACCGGAAAGAGTCTGAAGTCGCAGCTTCTCGTTCTGAATCTGCAGAAGAGCTGTCCTCTCTATTCGTTCCTTTGCCTGAGTGATTATCTCAAGCGTGGAAAGAAGGTTCTCTATCAGGAAGACGGCCGCCGCCGTAGGAGTTTTCACACGGGTATGAGAGATGAGGTCGAGCACGCAATTGTCGCGCTCATGACCAATACCCGTGATAATAGGAAGCGGAAACTGGGCAACATTCTCCGCAAGCAAAAGCGAGTCAAAGCCAGACATGTCTGACACAGCACCACCGCCACGGATAATGACAACACAGTCGAACTTATCCATTCGCTCGAAGATTCTGTTCAGGGCAGCAATGACGCTTTGCTCAACAGCTTCACCCTGCATCACAGCAGGAAACAGTTCTGTCTTGAAGGCAAGACCAGCAGAATTACCCAAAAGCTGATTACAGAAGTCGCCATAACCGGCAGCAGAATCAGCCGAGATTACCGCAATATTCTTCGTAAAGGCAGAGAAAGGCAACTGCTTCTGAAGGTCATAGATTCCTTCTTCCTTCAGTTTCCGGATTATCTCCTCACGCTTGCGTTGCATATCGCCGATGGTGAATGTAGGGTCAATATCCATGACGCGATAGGCAAAACCGAAGTTCACATGGAATGTAGGCTGAACCATCAGCAGCACTTTCATGCCAGATGCAAGCGGAGTATTCGCCACCTGAAGGAAGTTCTGCGAGATATACTGCCATTGGTTTGCCCAACAGTTTGCTCGAGCCTTTGCTATCGGCGTGTTAGAAGAATCATCCTTCTCCACAAGATCCATGTAGCAATGGCCGCGAACGGAGAGAGAAGAAATCTCCGCCTGAACCCAATAGGCGTAGTCCATGCCTTCTTCTATCGCGTTCTTTACGAGAGAATTAAGCTGAGAGAGTGTGAGGTGATTCTGCATATTTTACCATGTACAATTTACCATTTACCATCTACAATTACCATTGGAACATCTGTACATTTTGGGGATTCCTGGCAAAATGAAAGAATAACTAAATAATAATGGTAAATTGTACATGGTAAATGGTAAATGAATTTATTTCTTGAAGAGCAGTGGGATAAACTCGTTAAGGCTACGACGCCAAGTAAGCCACTCATGGTGAGTGCCTGGAGAGTCGTAGTAAGTGTTATTGATACCACGCTTTGTAAGCATCTCTGACATTGCCTTGCACTGGAAGTTCTCTTCTGAACCCATAGAGATGAAGAGAGCGTGAACCTTCTGATTGAAGGCAGCTGGATCAGCGAAAACGCCGTTATAGACTTTGTCAAGACTCTCCTCGCTTACGCCGAAGATTGCACCAGAGAATGCGCCTACGTAAGAGAACTTGTCAAGGTTTGTGAGAGCGATATCGAATGTTTCCTTACCACCCCAAGAAAGACCTGCCATAGCGCGGTTCTCACGGTCTGTGAGAGTGCGGAAGTTCTTATCGATATAAGGGATAAGCTCTGTAAGCATAATTGGCGTGAAAGAAGCTCCGAACTCCTGCATAGACTCACCACGCTTAGCGCCGAATGAGTAGCTGCAGTTGCCGTTGTCCATAACAACAATCATTGGAACTGCACGACCTTCAGCGATGGCATTATCCATGATGAAAGCCATGTGACCCTGATTGTGCCAACCAGTCTCGTCTTCACCCATACCATGCTGCAGGTAAAGCACAGGATAACGCTTGTTAGGGTTCTTCTCGTACTCAGCTGGAGTATAGACGTAGCAGCGACGTGGACCTTGTTCAATGCCTGAGTGGTAATAGCACTCGCGAACCTGTCCGTGCTCTATATTCATATTATATGTATAGTAAGCAGCAACCTCAGGCTTCTCTGGTATCTCGATACCGCCAGCGAAAGTGCCACATCCGTAGAATGACTGTGAGTTAGGATCAACAGCGCGGAAACCGTCTGCCTCTACGAAATAATAGTGGAAACCTTCTACGAGAGGGTCTGTTGTTACACGCCAAGAACCGTCAAATGCACGCTTCATCTCATACTTCTTGTTGCAGATATCGAGAATCATCTTCTTTGCCTCATTCTTAGGGAGCACGAAAGTAGCGCGGTTCTGGTCGTCAACCTTTGGCCATTCAGCAGCAGGAACAACGGTAGAAGCTACCGTACCGAAGCCTTCGCCAAGCGATTCTGGGTCGTGAGTCTCATCCTTAGGGTCAACCTTCACACCCATGAGAGGAAGCATCACGTAAGCATATCGGCGACCGAGTTCACGATAGCCGGCAGCGTCGAAGTGAAGATGGTCTGGAGCACAAGTGATGCTCTTTGAAGAAACGGCATGAGCAGTAGGGATTGTCTTATTGAGGTCGTTTACGGCTGGGTTCATGCCAGCACAGATACCGCCACGATTCTCGTGAACAGCTTCGCCAGCGAGAAGAGGAACATTCTTTGCCTTGAGGTTGAGGTCCTTGAGGAGGTGAGTATAAACATCGTTCACCCACCCTGCCCAACGTGGATCGCCTGAGTTTGTCTCGCCCTGGTGCATGAGAATACCCTTGATGACACCGTCCTTCTGAGCCTTCTTTGCGAGAGTGACAAGACGCTCGTAAGGGTTATCATCATAAGCCTTGAGCATACCCTTCATCCAACCTGGAGCACGCTGAACATAGGCAGAAAGTGAGTCTGGCATGAAGCCACGGATATCAATACCGCCGATAGCTACGTGAACGATACCGATCTTCACGTCCTTTGGCAAATGTTTAAGCATCTCACGTCCGAAATAGTCGGCAGGAGTAAGACCGTTTCCTGGTCGGCAGAGAGGTGGAACAGCTGTGCTCCATTCGCCCATCTTTCGGCCAAGTTCTGGGTTGTCAACGGCAGCCATAAGCTGGAAGCGTGGATTAACATTCTCCTTGTCCATCTGTTCTGGACGAGCAGCTCCTTCCATGTTCGACTGTCCGAAGCAAAGGAAGATGTAGAACTTCGGGTCAACCTTTGCCTGAACGTTCAAAGCGACAAGAGCAAAAAGTGCTAAAATGAGTTTTTTCATGTTGTCTGGATAAGTTTAATAGGTTTGGTTAAAATTGAAAATTAATCATTTGATGGCTGCAAAATTATACAAAAAATAATAAAAACAGCTCTCTATTAGACATTAAATATTATTATAGGTAAATTTATTGACAACTAAAACCGATTTATCGTTAGATTTTCGCCACTTTTTTCCATTATTTCATCAAGAATTTGTAACTTTGCTGCGATTTTTAATGTTCAGACAAATAAAATCACCAGAAAATGGAAAAGCGTAATTTTGTTACCATCGCCGACCTTTCTCGCGAAAAGATCCTCTACATGCTCAAGATGGCAGAGGAGTTTGAGAAGCGTCCTAACAGAGATTTGCTAAAAGAAAAAATTGTAGCGACTCTCTTCTTTGAACCATCTACCAGAACACGACTCAGTTTCGAAACAGCAGCTAACCGTCT
Source organism: Prevotella sp. (assembly GCA_045600885.1). GTDB lineage: Bacteria > Bacteroidota > Bacteroidia > Bacteroidales > Bacteroidaceae > Prevotella. The sequence goes on along the minus strand of JAZRYU010000114.1, from coordinate 26,125 downwards.
CGGAGCAAAAGTAATTGGTTTTGCTGACCCGAAGGTTACCTCAGGAACAAAGGGTGAAACTCTGAAAGATACTATCCTCATGGTTTCCAACTATGCTGATATTATCGTCATGCGCCATCACATTGAGGGTGCTGCACAGTATGCTTCGGAGATTTCTCCTGTGCCTATCGTCAATGCCGGCGACGGTGCTCACCAGCATCCTTCGCAGTGTATGCTTGACCTCTACAGCATCTACAAGACTCAGGGCACTCTCGAGAATCTAAATATCTATCTCGTAGGCGACTTGAAGTACGGTCGTACAGTACATTCGCTCATCATGGCTATGCGCCATTTCAACCCGACATTCCACTTCATCGCACCGAAGGAACTCGCTATGCCTAACGAATACAAGCAGTATTGCAAGGCTCACGGCATCAAGTTCCAGGAGCACACAGCCTTCAACGACAAGATTATTGCCGACGCAGACATCATCTACATGACTCGCGTGCAGAAGGAACGCTTCTCTGATCTCATGGAATATGAGCGCGTAAAGGATGTTTATATCCTGAACCGCGATATGCTTCATCTTGCAAAGGATAACATGCGCATCCTACATCCGCTGCCTCGCGTAAACGAAATCGCACAGGATGTTGACGATGATCCACACGCATATTATATCCAGCAGGCAAAGAACGGTCTCTTCGCTCGTGAGGCTATCTTCGCCGATGTGCTCGGATTTGAATATGATGATATAAAAGAATGATGTCAGAAGAGGAAAAAAGACTCTATGAGGACTTGCAAGAAGCTATTGCTGACATGAAAGCTGGACGCGTGCGACCAGCAGAAAAACTCTTAGAGGAATTAAGAAATTAAAAACATTGTTTGGTTTATGAACAAGAAAGAACGACTCGTTGCCGCCATCGAGAACGGCACTGTTATCGACCATATCCCAACAACAAAGACTTTCCAGGTGGTAAGTCTTCTCGGTTTGGACAAGGAATACAAGGAAGGTACCATCACCATCGGACTCAACTTTGCATCGAACAAGGTTGGACACAAAGGAATCATCAAGGTAGAAAACCGTTTCTTCACCGACGAAGAAATCTCTCGCCTCTCGGTTGTAGCGCCAAACGTAGTGCTCAACATCATCAAGGACTATGAGGTAGTTGAGAAGAAGGCTGTTCAGATTCCTGCTCATCTGCACGGTCTTGTCAAGTGTACTAATCCGAAGTGCATCACAAACAATGAGCCTATGCAGACAGTCTTCCATGTCATCGGCGACGACACAGTAAAGTGTCATTATTGCGAAAAAGAACAAAAACTAAATAAAGTACAACTATGTTAAGAGACAATCAAATCTTTAATCTTATCGAAGAGGAGCACCAGCGTCAGCTCCGCGGTATCGAACTCATCGCTTCTGAGAACTTCGTTTCTGACGAGGTTATGCGCGCAATGGGTTCTTATCTTACAAACAAGTATGCTGAGGGTTACCCTGGCAAGCGTCACTACGGTGGCTGTCAGGTTGTTGACAAGGTAGAGCAGCTTGCTATCGACCGCATCTGCAAGCTCTATGGTGCGGAGTATGCAAACGTTCAGCCACACTCTGGTGCACAGGCTAATGCTGCAGTTCTCCTTGCTTGTCTCCAGCCAGGCGACAAGTTCATGGGTCTCGACCTCAACCACGGAGGTCACCTCTCTCACGGTTCTCTCGTAAACACTTCTGGTCTTATCTACAAGCCAGTAGCATATTACCTCAACGAAGAGACAGGTCGCGTTGACTACGACGAGATGGAACGCCTCGCAATGGAAGAGAAGCCAAAGCTCATCATCGGTGGTGCTTCTGCTTACTCTCGCGAATGGGATTACGCTCGTATGCGCGAAATCGCTGACAAGGTTGGCGCTCTCCTCATGATCGACATGGCTCACCCAGCAGGTCTTATAGCAGCAGGTCTTCTCGACAACCCTGTTAAGTACGCCCATATCGTAACTTCTACTACTCACAAGACTCTCCGCGGTCCTCGTGGTGGTATCATTCTCATGGGCAAGGACTTCGACAACCCATGGGGCAAGACAACAAAGAAGGGTGTTATCCGCAAGATGTCTTCACTCCTCAACTCAGCTGTATTCCCAGGACAGCAGGGTGGTCCGCTCGAGCACGTTATCGCTGCTAAGGCAGTTGCTTTCGGCGAGGCTCTCCAGCCAGAGTTCAAGGAGTACGCTCTTCAGGTTAAGAAGAACGCAGCTGTTCTCGCAGAGGAACTCGTAAAGCGTGGCTTCAAGATCGTTTCTAACGGTACAGACAACCACTCTATGCTCGTTGACCTCCGCACAAAATATCCTGAGATGACAGGTCGCATCGCTGAGAATGCTCTCGTTGCTGCTGACATCACAGTAAACATGAACCTCGTTCCATTCGACACTCGCTCTGCTTTCCAGACATCTGGTATCCGTCTCGGTACTCCAGCCATCACAACTCGTGGTGCTAAGGAAGACCTCATGGTTAAGATTGCAGAACTCATCGAAACTGTCCTCAATGCTCCAGAAGACGAAAACGTTATCGCAAGCGTTCGTCAGGAGGTTAACGAGATCATGAAGGATTACCCTTTGTTCGCTTATTAAAAAAACACTTTCCCTGACAGCCGATTTCGGCTGTCAGGGAAAGAGGCCTATATAAAAATAGAGGCCGACTCAGGACGAGTCAGCCTCCGAAAATGATTTCGCGTAGTCTCTTGGACTAAAAAATAAAGTAAATGCGAAATCTTAAGATGCTGCAAAGTTAAATACTTTTATTCAAACTGCCAAATATTTCGGCAAAAAAGTTTATAAAAACGTAAAATATGGAAGTTTAAGCAGCAAAACTTAGACTTCCTTAACAATTTCAGACATGTCAGAAACAATAGAAAATATTGCTGAAGAGAAGAAATCACTGAGTTTCGTAGAGGAGCAAGTTGTAGAAGATCTCGCTGCCGGAAAGAATGGCAAGCGACTACAGACACGCTTCCCACCAGAGCCTAACGGTTATCTCCATATAGGCCACGCAAAGGCTATCGCCATCGACTTCGGTTTAGCACAGAAGTACGGCGGCGTATGTAACCTTCGTCTTGACGACACGAACCCACAGAAGGAAGACATAGAATATGTCAACGCCATCAAGCGCGACATTGAGTGGCTCGGCTTCAAATGGGGTAACATCTATTATGCTTCTGACTATTTCCAGCAGCTTTGGGATCTCGCCGTAGCTCTTATCAAGCAGGGCAAGGCGTACGTTGACGAGCAGACAGCTGAAGAGATTGCCGCACAGAAAGGAACGCCTACAACCCCAGGAACAGAGTCTCCATACCGCAACCGTCCTGTAGAGGAGTCACTACGACTGTTTGAGGAGATGAACTCCGGCAACATGGAGCCAGGCAAGATGGTACTTCGTGCTAAGATTGACATGGCATCTGATAATATGCATTTCCGCGACCCTATCATGTATCGCGTGCTCAATATGCCACACTGGCGTACTGGCGACAAATGGAATGCTTATCCAATGTACGACTACACCCACGGTCAGTGCGACTATTGGGAAGGCGTTACCCACTCTTGGTGTACGCTTGAGTTCGTAAGCCATCGTCCGCTCTACGATCTCTTCGTTGATTGGGCAAAGCAGGTGGGAGGCGATGATCAGCCGCTCGACGACAATCGTCCTCGTCAGACGGAGTTCAACAAGCTCAACCTCACTCACATCCTTCTCTCAAAGCGCAACCTCCTCATCCTTGTCAAGGAAGGCGTCGTAAACGGATGGGACGACCCACGAATGCCAACCATCAGCGGTTTCCGCCGTCGTGGCTACTCTCCTGAAGGCATCCTGAGCTTCATTGACAAGATTGGTTACACTAAGTTTGACGCTCTCAACCAGATGTCACTCTTTGAGTCTGCTGTTCGCGATGATCTCAACAAGCGTGCCAACCGTGCAAGCGCCGTTCTTGACCCAATAAAGCTCGTCCTCACAAATGTGCCGGAAGATGCTGTAGAGGTTTATCAGGCTATCAACAACCCTGAACTGAAGGATACAGAGGGCAATATCATCATGGAGGGCAACACTCATGACATAGAGTTCAGCCGCGAGCTGTGGATTGAGCGCGACGACTTTATGGAAGACGCTCCAAAGAAATTCTTCCGTCTTGGTCCTGGCAAGCAGGTTCGTCTCAAGAGTTCTTACATCATCCAATGCCCAGAGAATGCGGAGGACTGCTGCAAGAAGGATGCTGACGGTAACATCATCGAGGTCTATGCAGAGGTTATTCCTGAGACAAAGACCGGCGAGGCTAACTCTAACATGAAGATTAAGGGCAAGACTATCCATTGGGTAAGCTGCAAGCACTGCGTAGAGGCAGAGGTACGCAACTACGACCGTCTTTGGATGGTGGAAAACCCACGCGACGAGGTTGCGGCTTATTCAAAGGAGCATGGCAAAGACCGCATTGACGTAGAGGACATGCGTCCATTCATCAATCCTAACAGTCTTGAGGTCAAGAAGGCATACGTAGAGAAATGGCTTGCCGACCGCAAACCGCTTGACTACATCCAGTTCCAGCGCATCGGTTATTTCACGCCTGACTACGACTCAACACCTGAAAAGCCTATCTTCAACAAGACCGTCGGCTTGAAGGACAGCTGGAAGCCAAAGAATTAAGGTGGGTTCTATAATTTTGTCCACATGATTGTAGGGCGAGGATTCTGAGCCGCGATTCAAATTTAAATTCGCAAACGGCTTGGAATCCTCGCCCTACAAACATAATTGCCATAACCAGACTATCATTAATCCAAATTTTATCTGAAGAATATTTGGCTGTTTCAAAAAAAAACACTAACTTTGCGGCGAATTTAAAAGCATTACAGAAATACATGAAAATAGGAATAATCCAACAGCATAAAACCGCTGATGTTGCGGACAACATTTCTCGCATAGACTGCGCTGTGAAAGAGGCTGCGGAGAAAGGGGCAGAACTCGTAGTGCTTCAGGAACTGCATAACTCTCTCTACTTCTGCCAGACGGAGAATGTTGACCTCTGCAACCTCGCAGAACCGATACCCGGACCTTCTACATTGCACTTCAGCTGTATGGCGAAGGAATTAGGCATTGTGCTAGTTACTTCTCTCTTCGAACGCCGTGCAGCAGGTCTATACCACAATACTGCCGTTGTTTTCGAGAAGGATGGTACAATAGCTGGCAAATACCGTAAGATGCACATACCTGACGATCCTGCTTACTACGAGAAATTCTACTTCACACCAGGTGACCTCGGTTTCCACCCAATAAAGACTTCCGTCGGAATGCTCGGCGTACAGGTCTGCTGGGATCAGTGGTATCCGGAAGGAGCACGACTGATGGCACTTCAGGGAGCAGAACTCCTCATCTACCCTACCGCCATCGGCTGGGAAAGCTCTGATACCGACGACGAGAAGCAGCGACAGCTCACAGCATGGCAGACAGTACAGCGCGGTCATGCAGTAGCAAACGGATTGCCAGTTATAGCCGTAAACCGCTGCGGACATGAGGAAGATCCTTCCGGTCAGACAAACGGCATACAGTTCTGGGGACATTCCTTCGTGGCAGGTCCGCAAGGAGAGATGCTCTACGACGCTAGTACAGACGAGGAAATTGTTGTGATAGACGTTGACATGAAGCGCTCTGAGAATGTTCGCCGCTGGTGGCCTTTCCTCCGCGACCGTCGCATAGAAGAGTTTGGCGCACTCGCAAACAGATTTATCGACTAAAATTGTAAATCTGTAAATCCGTAAATTGTAAATTCGTAAATCTGTAAATCCGTAAATGTCTCCTAATCCTTGCTACATAATAGAGGAAGACCTTCTCCGTAAGAACCTCGCCCTGATAAAAGATGTTGCCACTCGCGCCAACGTCGAGATAATTCTTGCCTTCAAAGCCTTTGCGCTCTGGAAGACCTTCCCTATATTCCGCGAATACATCAGTCATACTACGGCAAGTTCTCCTTATGAGGCCCGTCTTGCCTTCGAGGAATTCGGCAGCTATGCCCACAGCTATTCCCCAGCTTATACGGAAGAGAACTTCGGAGAGTTCATGCGCTGTTCCAGCCACATCACCTTCAACTCCATCTCTCAGTTTGAGCGCTTCTACCCAGAAACCCTCAAGGCTGACCATGAGATAAGCTGCGGCATACGCGTGAATCCCGAATACTCAGAGATAGAAACTGCCCTCTACAACCCTTGCGCTCCGGGCTCACGCTTCGGTGTAACGGCAGAAGAACTGGAATCATCAATTATCAATTCTCCATTATCAATTAACATCTGCGGTTTCCACTGCCACTGCCATTGCGAAGACGACTCTTACACCCTGGAACGCACCCTTGCCCATCTGGAAGAGAAATTCGGCAAATGGTTCCAAAAACTGAAATGGCTGAACCTCGGCGGCGGTCATCTGATGACAAGAAAAGACTACGACACAGAGCATCTGATCAGCGTCTTGAACGGTCTTCACGAACGTTATCCTAACCTCAGAATCATCCTTGAACCGGGTTCTGCCTTCGCCTGGCAGACAGGTCCGCTGGTTTCTAAAGTCATAGACATAGTGGAAAACCACGGCATAAAGACCGCTATCCTCAACGTCAGCTTCGCTTGCCACATGCCAGACTGTCTGGAAATGCCATATCAGCCAGCTGTACGCGGCGCAAAATCCATAGACGAAAGCAAGGAGCATGGGGAAGTTCCTTTCCTATACCGACTCGGCGGAAACAGTTGTCTCTCTGGCGACTTCATAGGCTCATGGCAGTTTGACCACGAATTACAGATTGGCGAAGAAATAATCTTTGAGGATATGATACACTACACGACGGTGAAGACACACATGTTCAACGGCATCTCCCACCCTGCCATCGCCATGAAACATTGCGACGGAAAGATGGAAATACTCCGCGAATTCTGCTATGAAGATTACAAAAATCGCATGGATTAGGCATAAATAGGGGATTTCCTTTACAATAGTGGGGATTTCCCCAAAAGATAGTGGAAAATATGTTTAACTTTGCACCATCAGAGAACCATAAAACAGATCCGAACCATACATAAACAACATAGAATTATGAAAAAACTCATCCTTTCATTAATCGTCATCTTCGCTGCCAGCGCAACCACCACAATGGCTCAAGACGACATGTACTTCACTCCGAAGAAACTGACTCCAGAGGAGAAGGCTAAAAAGAAGGCTGAAAAGCAGGCTCGCAAACGTGCTGAGGAATTGGCAGAGCAGCGTGCTTATGAAGAGGCCATGGCTCGCGTTTATACAAGAATTTATCACGAGGATGTGGATATCTACAACCGCCATTATGGCTATCAGCCAGGCGACTCTCTCGTGTTTGACTCCCTGAACACAGGCGACGACCGATTTGATTGGGGCGAGACAGGCGACAGCCTCTACAATGTAAAGGAGAACTATAAGTTCACTCGCATGATGCAGCGCTTCGAGGATCTTGATAACATGATGACATTCAACTACTATCGTCCTTGGTATTACGATCCTTGGTACGACCCATGGTACTACGGATACAGTTCTTTCTATCCTTACCATTACGGTTATTATCATAGCTATTATCCATTCTACTCACGCTGGAACTATGGCGGATGGTATGACCCTTGGTACTATGGATATAATTACGGCTGGTATAGCGGTTTCTACAGTCCTTGGGACTTGGGGTATTACTACGGTGGATGGGGTATTCCTCACTACGTCACACACGGCGGCAGTCATGGTGGCGGACATCACGGCGTAAGCTACATCAGCAGAACCGGTACAAGCAACCACGGTTCATGGAGTAACAGAGGCAGTGGCAATGGTCGTGTGTACACTTCTGGCAATACAGGCTCAAGCAGAAGAAGTTCAAGTTCCTCTAACCGCAGCTACAGCGGCACTCGCACTACTGGTAACACAAGCTCTTTCAGCACACCTCAAACATCAAGCAATAGCAGCTATTCTAACAGCAGCTTCTCAAGAAGTAGCAGCAGTAGCTACTCTGGCGGTGGCGGAAGCTACTCTGGCGGTGGCGGTCACTCAAGCGGTGGCGGCAGAAGCACCGGAGGAAGACACTAAACCCTTCCTTATATAACTAATAAATAAGAAAACTCACAACAAAATACGACAACTATGAAAAAGATACTTACAGCAGCTGTTTTGTTCTCATCAATGGGAGCTATGGCACAGGAAACATACCAGAATGCAGAACTTGCTACTCAAGACCTTAACGGAACAGCAAAGTACGTTGGTATGGGTGGCGCAATGGAAGCTCTCGGAGCTGATATCTCTGCCGCAAGCAATAACCCTGCAGCCATCGGTCTATTCCGCAGCAACAGCATCACAACTACTTTCGGCTACTCAAACCACGCTAACGGCGGAAATCTCTCTGGCGACGGAAATGGTGTAGTGAACTTTGACCAGGCTGGCATTGTATTGAATATTGATACAAGCTCAGAATCTTGCATGAACTTCGGATTCTCTTACAACAAGTCAACAAACTTCAATCAGATACTGAAGCTTACTGGAGCATCACTCCCCTACACCATCGGCAACAACACATACTATGGCTCTCAGAACACTACTACATACGAGAAGTATCACAGCAATCTTGGCGATGATGCATACTCTCAGATAGACTATCTGTATGAGAACACATTGATGAAAACTGACGATGGCAGCGATGACCTTGGCACTTACAGCTCAAACGGCTACATGCTTGACCGCAACCGCAAGGGCTTCATCAGCAACTTCAACTTCATCCTCGGAGGAAACTCAAACGACCGCATCTACTACGGTTTCGGCGTAACAATATCTGACGTTCACTACAAGAACAACTCTCTCTATTCAGAAACCCTTCTTGATGGAGGTACCCCTATCGGAACTGTTGATCTTGAGGACAGTCGAAAGATTACCGGTGTTGGAGCAAACATAAAGGGTGGTATCATCTTCCGTCCTGTAGAGGCAAGTCCTTTCCGCATCGGTCTTTCTATCGAGACTCCAACATGGTACGACCTCCGCACAACGAACACCACTACAATCTTCAACCACACAGATAGAGGCAGTAAAAACAAAGCCCTTTCTAACGGTGAGGTTTACGAGTTTGAAATCAGCACACCATGGAAGTTCGGTATCAGCGCAGGTACAACTGTAGGTAACTTCCTCGCTTTGGGCGCTTCATTCAACTATGCTGACTACTCTTCAATGAAGAGCCAGATTAAGGACGAGGTAAGAACACACTATGACTACGTTGACCGTACTTACAACGACAGAAACATGTGTGACCACACAGATATGTCTCTCAAGGGTGTATCTACATTCAAGGCAGGTGCAGAGATTCGCGTTATCCCAGAAGTGGCACTCCGACTCGGTTACAACTACGTAAGCCCAATGTATCAGGAAGAAGCTTACAAGGACATTACAATAGACAGCCCTGGTGTTTACTACTCTTCAACAACAGACTACACAAACTGGAAGGCTACAAACCGCTTCACAGCAGGTCTCGGTCTAAGCATCAGCCCAGAATTCAACATCGACCTCGCTTACCAGTATTCTGATTCAAAGGGTGAGTTTGCTCCTTACTGCAACATCAACGGCAATACTCCTGCTTGTGGCGTTGACATAAACAACAAGCGCCATCAGGCTCTCTGCACTCTTACTTACAGATTCTAATAAATGAAACAAACGCAGGCTCCACTTACAGTCTATCGCGCCTCAGCAGGAGCAGGAAAGACCTTCCGATTGGTGGTTGAGTACATAAAGCTCTTAATGCTAAGACCAGACGAATACAAAAACATACTCGCCGTAACTTTCACCAAAAAGGCTACGCACGAAATGAAAATAAGAATCCTTTCGCAACTTTATGGGTTGCGAGAGGGTTTGTCGTCTTCTGCCGGATACATGAAATGCATCACAGAGGAGACTGGAATGACGGAAAAAGAGGTAAGAAAGAATGCAAAGACTGCACTAGACGCAATACTCTCTGACTATAGTCATTTCCGAATTGAAACAATTGACTCCTTCTTCCAGCGAGTGCTGAGAAACATGACGCGAGAACTTGACATCGTGTCAAACATGCGCGTGGAACTGAACGGAGAACAGGTGAAGGACAAAGCTATTGACGAGATGATAGATAATCTTGAGCCAAAAGATAAGCTTTTCTCACGCATAAGAAAATATGCCAAGGAGAATATGGATGAGGGCAAGACATGGAACATCATCAACTCGCTCAAGACTTTCGGAACCAACATCTTCACAGACTTCTACCAGGGTCATGCTAAAGAGTATAATGACCTCTTCCAAGACGAAGATACTGATAGCAAGAACGACAAAAAGAAAGACGTCTTCATTGAGTATAAAGAGAAACTTGACACACTCAAAAATACTTCTGAAGAGCAAATCGTTGCTGCTGCAAATGGCTTGCGCTACACTATAGAATCTCAAGGTTTCGACATAAGCAACTTCTCTAAAAGCAACAATAGTGGCTTGGGAAAAATGTACCAAAACATAGAGAAAGGCGATGTCGTCAGTATTCCGGCTACTGTCAGGAAGTATGCCGAAGACGAGAACAATTGGATTAAAGCTGCCGATAGGAAAAAGTACAATATGGCAACGATAGCGGAAGTTCTTCTTCCGGCTCTTCGCGATTATCTTGCTCTCCACGATAAGCTTACCTGCATCATCAACACTTGCATCGTCATTCGTCGGAATCTTAACAACATAGAACTTCTCGGCGCCATAGAAAAAGCCGTAGATACGAGCAACAAAAAAGCAAACCGTTTTCTCCTTTCAAGCACAAACCAGCTTCTGGCAAACATGATTGGAAATAGCGACTCTCCGTTCATCTTTGAGAAGATTGGCACTCAGATCCGCCACCTCATGATAGACGAATTTCAGGACACGAGCACTCTCCAATGGAAGAATTTCAAGAATCTGCTTCTTGAAAGCATGAGCTACTTTAACCCAGAGGAAAATCGCGGAACGGTTGGCTCAATGATTGTTGGTGATGTGAAGCAGAGCATCTATCGATGGAGAGATGGCGACTGGAAGCTTCTCGACAACATTAAACAGGAGTTCCAAAACGAATCTGACACGAGCATAAAGAATCTCGACACGAATTTCCGCTCCGAAGCAAACATCATAAAATTCAACAATGCTTTCTTCGAGCAAGCTATGAATATTAGCAATGTGCAGAGTGCATACAGCGATGTTCATCAGAATGTTAAGCCTGGCATAAAGGAAGAAAAGGGAGAAGTGGAGTTTTACATGCTTTCAGACAAGGCTTATAAGCAACGCCACGACATGATTTGCAAGAAGGTAGCTGAACTCATTCGTAAAGGTGTTGATGCCAAGGATATAGCCATTCTCGGCAGAAAGAACTTAATTCTGAAAGAGCTGGCAAAAGAGTTCATGGACAACTATCCTGAAATAAAGGTTGTCAGCATGGAGAGTTTCATATTTGGCTCTTCCACAGCCGTTTGCGCAATAATATGCGCACTGAGGCTTCTGCTTAATCCGAATGACAAGATTCTCCTTGCTACGATAGAAAAGTACTCTGGAAAATCGGCTGAAGAATGCGAGAATCTGATAGCAAATATAGACGCAAAGAAACCATTGCTCGACATAGTTGAGGACATTTTCCGATGCTTTAACCTTGATGCTTTCAAGGGCGACAGCGCTTTCGTTTCTGCCTTCTTTGACTATCTCAAGGACTTCGCAAGCAAGAACACTTCTACCATTCGCAACCTCCTGAAATTTTGGGACGAAACAATCTCCGGCAAAGCTATTGAAACAGAGTCAACTGACGGCATTCAGATGATGACAATCCACAAGAGTAAAGGTCTTGAGTATGATAACGTCATCATAGCCGACGGCGGTTGGCAATTTGAATTGCTTAAGAATAAAATATGGGTAGAACTAAATGTTCCACCTTTCAACGATATTCCATTCACTATTATCAAGCCTGAAAAGGTGCTTGAGAATTCTATCTTCGCTGAAGAATATTCGCAAGAGGTAATAAACAACACAATAGATCATCTGAACCTGCTCTACGTGGCATTCACACGAGCAGGAAAGAACCTGTATTTCTACGGCAAAACAAGCAGAAAGATGGAAGAGGTAAGCAGCAACACCTCTGAAGGGAAATATAGTACCAGTCATGTTTCAGGACTTGTGGAGCAATGTCTCGACAGCATTAACGGCATAGACTTTGCCTATGAGGAGATTCCGTTTGAACAGGAAGATCAAGACAATAATGCTGACGAAAAGAAAGATAAGGACAAACTCTACGGCTATGTGAAGCATTTCGGACAGTTTGCTTTCTGCAAGAAGAATGCAGAGAACAAGGAAGTTTCCGAAAACGTGTTTGAAATGCCGGTAACCCCAGTCGGTCTGAGTCTGCATCAGAGTACGACAGAAATACAGTTTGTACAGAGCAACAGAAGCAAGGATTTCATTAGTAGTTCCGACGAAGAAGGATCTGACGAGAAAAGCTTCATCTCCATTGGTCTGCTGATGCATAATGTTCTCTCTCAGATAAACACTGTTGACGAAATAGACTCCGTCTTGCAGAAACTGGAGTTTGAAGGCGTCATTGAGAACAAGAGTCAGTCTTCTCTCATTCGCAAGAGAATAGAAGAAAACGAGCAGGCAAAGCATTGGTTCTCAGACGAATGGAAGGTCTTCAACGAATGTTCAATCTTGACAAAAGACGGCACGAAACGACCAGACAGGGTAATCACAAACGACGAGGAAACAATCGTCATAGACTATAAGTTCGGAAAACCGAATGATGAGTACAAAAAGCAGATTAAAGAATACAAAGAGCTGCTCGAACAGATTGGTCTGCCGAATGTGAAAGCCTATCTCTGGTATGTCTATACAAACGAAGTGGTGCCAGTGACATAATGCGCTGTCGCCTTCGGTCTCTAACAAAATATTCCCAAATAAAAACCTCTTTATACACAAAAGCTTTGTTTCTAAAAGAATTAGCATACGACCTCATCAGTAATCATGGCAACAACCTTGCCAAGATAGCCATCATTTTCCCTAACAAGCGAGCTTCTCTCTGGATGAACGACTATCTCCTTGAAGCTGCTGAGGGGAAACCTGTCTTTGCTCCGCAGTATTATTCAATCTCGGAATTATTCCTGAATCTGTCGGAATTGGTTCTGGCTGACCATATTCAGCTTGTAAGTCTTCTGCACAAGAGCTATTGCAAGATAACAGGTGAGAATCAACCCCTTGATAAGTTTTACGCTTGGGGCGAAATACTCCTTGCCGACTTTGACAATGCAGACAAATCACTTGCCGACGCAAGACAGCTTTTCACTAACATCACGAACCTCCATGAGATGGATTCCATAGACTATCTCTCAGAAGAACAGAAGGAGTTTCTGATGCATTACTTCAACTACTTCACTCAAGACAAAGAGTCTAAAATACAGCAGAAGTTCATCTCGCTTTGGAATAATCTCTTCAACATCTACAGCGACTACAAGACTAAGCTGCGTTCTCTCGGCATTGCTTACGAAGGAATGCTCTATCGTGACGTTGTAGAAAATGCAGAATACGAGGATTTCAAATATGAGAAATACTACGCCATAGGCTTCAACAAGCGTCTTCGCTGCGAGGAGAAGCTCTTCCTCACTCTTGCCGACAAACTCTCAATAAAAGATGACGAAGCAAGCATTCTCACGGTAAACAAAGAAGCAGAAATAACTATTGCTCAGGCTCTTACCGACGATCTTCAGACGCGTTTCATAGAGCAATGGCTTAAGGAAAACAACCGAATTGACGGCGGAAGAAGAACGGCAATCGTGCTTTGCGACGAACACATGCTGCCTTCAGCTACATACTGTCTTCCTGAGAATGTTGGTCCTGTAAACATCACAGCAGGATTCCCTCTTGCCGAGACTCAGCCAGCGTCTTACATCGCAACGCTCCTTGAACTCTACACGGAAGGTCTGACGAAAGACGCTAACCGCTATCGTCTCTCTTACTTAAGAAATGTGGAAAGTCATCCTATGCACAAGTACACAGAGAAAAGTGCTGTGACTGAAAAGATTACGACAATCATTCCACGTTCCGTAGCAGCAATTCTCTCTCTTCTGGAAGAAGTCATAACAGCTATTGCTTCTTCGATGAAGCAACTCCCTAAAGACCATAACTACCAGCTTCTTCAGGAGGCAACTTTCCGAACATACAATATTATCACCCGTCTGAAATCTCTTCACGAACAGAGTTATCTTGACATTGACATTCTTACCCTTGCCCGACTCTACAAGGAGATTATACTTACGGCAACGATTCCTTTCCACGGAGAACCGGCTAAAGGTATCCAGATAATGGGTATGCTGGAAACAAGAAACCTTGATTTCGACCATATCCTGATGCTTTCGTGCAACGAAGGTATTCTGCCAAAGGGAGCTAACGAGAACTCCATCATTCCTTACACCATAAAAAAGGCATTCAGCCTGAATACTGCTGACGACAGAACGAATATCTTTGCCTATTATTTCTATCGTCTGCTGAAGCGTTGTAAGGATGTTACTCTCGTTTACAACTCAAGCGGAAGCGATACTTCTCCGGGGGAAATGAGTCGTTTCTTGCTTAACCTCATCGTAAACAATCATACGCAGATTAATCAGATTGCCTTACAGACTGACTTCATCTCTCGCACAAAACGTCCTCAGCCATACGAAGCTTCTGAGGCAGAACTTCACCAATACATAGAAGACAGAAAGCGCGAAGGAATCTCGCCTTCTGCCATCAACGTCTTCATGAGATGTGAAAAGAAGTTCTACTATCAGTATTATCGAAAGCTCCGCGAAGAGCATGACGAGGAAGACACAATGGACGCAGCAGACTTCGGTACTTTCTTCCATAATGTGGCAGAAGATTTTTACAAGAAGTTCGGCACAAATACCATAACATCTGCCATGCTTGAGGAGTATGTAAAGAAAGACGCCCTGCTCGTTCCTCACATCAATGAAGCCTTGAAGAAGACCAAGGTTGAACTTTACGGCGAAGATGTCAGGATGGAGAGCAACGGCATGGAAGAACTACTCAAGAGTATTATAAAGGAATACATGAAGCGAATGTTAAAGAATGACATGAAGCATACGCCATTCTCCATCGTTTCTCTTGAAAACAGATACTATAAGTATTACACCGTCTCTTCTGCTGAAGGTGACGTAAACATAAGGATTGGAGGTGCCGTTGACCGTCTTGACCGATTGACTGACGAGAATGGCAGAGAGTTTCTTCGTGTCATAGACTATAAGACGGGTACTGACCACACGAAAGAAGCGAGCAAATTCGTGGAGGTAGCAGATATGTTTGACGAAAGTATCAGTGGTGCCGGTTATTATCGTCAGGCAAGCCTTTACTCAATAGCCATTGCTGACAACAGCAACTACAATCCTGACAATCTGCCTGTTGCGCCAGCTCTTTATTATATAAGGAATAAGGCTGTAGGCAGCAAGGAGGAAAAATTCAACCCGATAATCACCCTTAACAAAGAACCTATCTGTGACATCAATGAAGTAAAAGAAGACTATGAGAATCTTCTCATGAAAGTTCTTCACAGTATGCTTAACAAGCGAAAATTCAATGTGGCAGAAGATCTTGAATCCTGCAAATATTGTCCGTTTGCAGAACTCTGCATGGAATAAAATCCTTACGATGAGATTAAGACGCTCATTGAAGTTAAGACATTCATTGAGATAAGGCCGCTCAAATTATAAATTATCACTCTATAAACAGAAATCATGTCAATAAAAAGTAAGATTCAGCAACTGAAAGAAAATCAAGCATTGAAGGACAAGATTTACCAAATAATCTTTGGTACTGACACTCCTGCCGGAAAACGCTTTGACGTCATCCTCCTCGTACTCATTGCTGTAAGTGTTCTCCTCATAATCTTTGACAGTCTTGTGCAGAACTTCGTCGAGGGAAATAATTGGATTCACTACATCTTCATTGGCGTGGAGATATTGCTTCAGCTGTTCTTCATCTGCGAATATATTCTGCGTATCTACAGCCACCCAAACCCAAAAGAATACGCACTTAGTTTCTTCGGAATAATAGACCTTCTCAGCATCATTCCATTTGGCTACAACGTAGGTCTGCGAACGCTCAGAATTATCCGCGTATTCCGTGTTTTCCGAATGCTGAACTTCCTGGAAGAAGGTCACGAACTGCTCATCTCGCTGCAAAAGAGTATGAACAAGATTCTCGTGTTTTTCTTCTTCGTCTTCATTCTGAACATCTGTATGGGCTGCATTCTCTGGGTTATTGAGAGTGGCAATAATGATTCGGATATTAACACCGTTCTTGACGGCATCTACTGCAGCATCGTTACCATGACTACTGTAGGTTACGGCGACACGGTTCCTACTTCCGGCATTGGCAAGACCCTGCTTTCTATGATGATGCTCATCGGTTACACCATTGTAGCTATCCCGACGGGTATCGTAAGTGCGGAAATGGTAAAAGACCGCGTTAAGAAAAGAAAGTTTACTTGTCCTACTTGCGGCAAGACAAAACATATGGAGCATGCAAAATTCTGTGACTCTTGCGGTTCAAAACTCATACCCAAAGATCAAACAAACAGCAAATAAAACCACAACCGTCGAGTTCGGCAAAATAATAAATCAAAATGATACAGAATCTTCTGAAATTCCTTGATGCTTCGCCTGTAAATTTCCTGGCAGCAAAGACTATAGTAAACATCCTCAAGACAGCTGGTTTCAAACCACTTGATGCGGGCGAAAAATGGCCTGACATGAAAGAAGGTGATTGCTATTTCATTATAAAGAACGACTCTTCCGTCTATGCCTTCCGCATAGGAAAGAAGCCTGCAGAAGAAGTTGGTTTCAAGCTAATTTGCGCTCATTGCGACTCACCTACTTTCCGCATAAAGCCTAATAGCGAGATGTATTGCGAAGGAGGAATCGTAAAACTTAATACAGAGGTTTACGGCGGACCGATTCTTTCCACATGGTTTGACCGTCCTCTCTCTATCGCTGGTCGCGTTATTCTTCGCAGCGAAAACATTCTTAAGCCAAGAACGGAGCTCCTTCATGTAAAGACTCCGCTACTCACGATTCCTAATCTTGCCATTCATTTCAATCGTCAGGTAAACGACGGTGTTAAGCTTAGCAAGCAGAAAGACATGCTGCCAATAGTAGGAGCCGTGAACGATCGTCTGGAAGCAGACAATCTTCTCCTTACCATTATCTGCAAAGAACTCAACGTGAAGCAGGAAGAAATCCTTGACTTCGACCTCTATCTCTACGACACAACGCCAGCTTGTCTTGTTGGTTATTATCAGGATCTTATCTCTGCCGGACGTCTTGACGACCTTTCAATGGTTCATGCCGCTCTTGCAGCCCTTCTTTCCGCTGAGGTTTCTGATCAAACTCAGGTTATGGCAATCTTTGACAATGAGGAAACAGGCAGCGGAACAAAGCAGGGAGCACATTCTCCTGTTCTAAGCAACATGTTGAAACGAATTGCAGGAACCGAGGAGAATTTCTATCGCGCAATAGAACATTCATTTATGATTTCTGCGGATAATGCTCATGCTCTTCATCCAAACTACGCAGAGAAATATGACCCTACAAACCATCCTCTGATGCACGGAGGTCCTGTCATAAAGTTCAATGCTTCACAGAAATATGCCTCCGATGCTGATTCTGCCGCAGTCTTCCGCGCTATCTGCGAGAAGGCAGGCGTGCCTTGTCAGACATTCGTAAACCACAGCGATGTAGCTGGCGGAAGTACGCTTGGCAATATACTTACATCCCAGATTCCTCTACGCGGCGTTGACATGGGAAATCCTATTTGGGCTATGCATTCTGTCCGCGAAACAGGAAGCGTAAAAGACCATCTTTATTGCATCAAGGCATTTACAGAATTCTATAATCTCTAATCCTACGCCGAGTTCGGCGGTTCTCCCACAAAAGAGCCATTTGATTACAACCAATACAATATGGGAAGAAACAAATATTCACAAAGCGAGATAAACCAGATAAGCAAACTCCTGAAACTGAAATGCATGGGAACACGCTTCCAGCAGAAGCAGGTTCGCCATACCCTTCGCGTTGACTTTGAATTCAACATTTCTGACTTCAACGTGCAGGGTAAAGCTTTCGGCGAAGAAGACCTTCAGGACTGCATCAAGCGTGGAGCTATCCGTATTCTTGACGATGCTACAATCGCGTCTATGAAGGAAAAGCGAGAACGCGACAAACAGAAAGATGCAGCAAAAGCACAACAGGAAGCCATTGCTGCAGGCGAACAGACCGATTGGAAAGAAGCCATGAAGCAATGGCAAGAATGGGAGGAATCTGAACAATGACACCATTTCTCGACATACAAAACCTGAGCAAACGCTTTGGCGAGCGACTGCTCTTTGACAATATCTCCTTTGCCATTGGCGAGGGAGAGAAGGTAGGGCTTTTAGCACAGAACGGAACTGGTAAGTCCACCCTACTCTCCATTATCTCTGGCGACGAACCTCAGGATTCCGGCTCCGTCATTTTTCGTAACGGCATCCGCGTTGGTTTTCTAAGGCAGAAGCAGAACTTCAATCCAGAATCAACTGTCCTTGAAGCCTGCTTCGGAAAACACCCTGACTTTGACTTCGACACCAACGAGTTCAACGCATCTGAGGAAGCCGCACAGAAAAAAGAAACCGCACAGCCAGATGAAACAACTGCGCCAAATGAAGCCCCTGTGTCAGATGAAACAACTGCGCCAAATGAAGCCCCTGTGTCAGAAGCATCAGCTTCTGATTCCTACTCTTACGACTATGCCGAAGACAACCGCGTTCTTAAAGCTAAGCAAATCCTGACTTCGCTGAAAATCAAGAATCTAAACCAGAAGATGAAGGAACTCAGTGGCGGACAGCAGAAGCGTGTTGCCCTGGCAAACGTTCTTATCACAGAGCCTGATCTTTTCATTCTTGACGAGCCTACAAACCACCTTGACCTTGAAATGATTGAGTGGCTTGAAGGATTCTTGCGTCGTGGCAACAAAACACTTCTGATGGTTACCCACGACCGCTACTTCCTTGACAATGTCTGCAACTTGATTCTCGAACTTGACGACCAGACCATCTACACCTATCGCGGCAATTTCTCCTACTATCTGGAGAAACGTCAGGAGCGCATAGATGTCAGAAATGCCATTATCGCTCGTGCTAACAACCTCTACAGAACAGAACTTGAATGGATGCGACGTCAGCCGCAAGCCCGTGGTCACAAGGCACGTTATCGCGAAGAAGCTTTTTACGAACTTGAGAAGATTGCTAAGCAACGTATTCAAGAGCGTCAGGTTCGTCTTAAGAACAATAATGTTTACATCGGTTCTAAGATATTTGAATGCCAATATGTCAGCAAGTCTTTCAAAATGCCTTCTGCACAAAACGAGGAACTTATCATACTGAAGGATTTCTACTATAACTTCTCCCGTTACGAGAAGATGGGAATCGTAGGCAACAATGGCGCGGGAAAATCCACTTTCATCAAGCTTCTTCTCGGTTTGGAAAAGCCAGACAGCGGACAGTTTGACATCGGCCAAACCGTCAAGTTCGGCTATTTCTCTCAGGAAGGACTTCAGTTCCGCCCTGATCAGCGTGTAATAGATGTTGTCCGCGACATTGCCGAATACGTAAACCTCGGCAACGGCAAGCATCTTACTGCCGCACAACTCCTTGAGCGTTTCCTCTTCTCTCGCAAGCAGCAGTATGACTATATAGAAAAACTTTCAGGCGGCGAACAGCGAAAGCTCTACCTCTGTACCGTCCTCATGCAAGATCCTAACTTCCTCATTCTTGACGAGCCGACGAACGATCTTGACATACAGACACTTGAAGTTCTTGAAGAATATCTTCAGGACTT
This sequence comes from Prevotella sp., assembly GCA_045600885.1. Classification (GTDB taxonomy): domain Bacteria; phylum Bacteroidota; class Bacteroidia; order Bacteroidales; family Bacteroidaceae; genus Prevotella. Next base: position 6,211 of record JAZRYU010000114.1, on the reverse strand, counting down.
CCCGGGCTGCGTAATCGTAGTAAGTCACGACCGCTTCTTTACAGACAAAGTTGTTGACCATCTTCTCGTTTTCCATGGCGAAGGAAAGGTACAGGATTTCCCTGGCAATTATTCTCAATATCGCATCTACCAGAAACTAAAGACGCAGGAAAACGATAAGAATTCCAAGACCAACAGCAAGTCGCAAAACTCCAAGAATAATACTCCTCAGAAGCAAAACGCCACTGCTTCTCAAAGCACATCTTCCGTGCCTTCTTCCAACTCCTCAAAGCCGAAGAAACTCTCTTACAAGGAGACCCGGGAACTCGAGCAACTGGAAAAAGACATTGCCGCTCTCGAAGCAGAGAAAGCCCTCATCGTAGAGGAACTTTCTGCCGGAAATATTGACACGGAAAAGATTATTTCTCATGGAAAAAGACTCCCTGAAGTAGAGGCTTTGCTTGAAGAAAAAGAAATGCGATGGCTTGAAATTCAAGAGTAAATTCCCCTTAAATCAGTATGTTTACATAGTAAAATCACCCATTTTTCTACTTTTAGGGCATGAAGAATTAACATTTTTTATATATTTCTTCTTCATAACAAAAATATTTTATAATTTTGCGCCGTATTGAAAGAATAAATGTGGAGCATAAATAATACGATAACCCGCTTCACTCAACATTTTTAATGATGGAAAACGAAAACAAATCTCTCACGGTAGAAACAGCTGAAGTTCAGAACACACCAGAAGTTCAGAACGCTGTTGAAGAAACTAACAAGTATCCTGTTTACAAGACAACTCAGGAAGTAGTAGAACGAATCACAGAACTCGCTCAGATGGACAAGGATCCTGAGCGTCAGGAGGTAGATCTCTTGAAGAGTCTTTTCTACAAGTTCCGCAATGCTGAAAACGAAGTTAAGAAGCAAGCTTTCATTGAAGCTGGCGGAAAGGCTGAAGACTTCCAGCCTGAACAGGACGAAAACGAAGAAAAATTCAAAGCGGAACTCTCCGTCATTCGTGAGAGACGCCAGAAGGCTTTCCTCGAGCTTGAGCAGCTTAAGGCTGACAACCTTATGAAGAAGCTTGACATCCTTGACAAGATCAAGGCTATGACAACTACTCCAGAGGAAACTGGCGCACACTATCAGGAATTCAAAACGCTTCAGGAAGAGTGGAAGACCATCAATCCTGTTCCTGCTGAAAAGGCTACTGAGCTTTGGAAGAATTATCAGCTTTACTGCGAACAGTTCTACGACCTTCTCCAGCTCAACCGCGAAGCTCGTGAATATGACTTCAAGAAGAATCTTGAAATCAAGACTCAGATAATCGAAACAGCAGAGAAGCTCGCTGAGGAAGAAGATGTCATCAGCGCATTCTATCAGCTTCAGACTCTCCACGACCAGTGGCGTGAGTCTGGTCCTGTGGCTAAGGAGCTTCGCGAAGAAATGTGGAATCGCTTCAAGGCTGCCTCTACTGTTATCAACAAGCGTTACCAAGACCACTACATCGCTATCAAGGAGAAGGAGGAAAAGAACCTCGAACTCAAGACTGCTCTTTGCGAGAAGGCTGAGGCAATGACTGCCGCTGAGACTCTTCCTGCTAACTCTGCCGCATGGGATGAGCAGACAAAGATTATGCTTGAACTTCAGGCGGAATGGAAGACAATCGGTTTCACTGCCCAGAAGATGAACGCAAAGATCTTCGAGCGTTTCCGTGCTGCTTGCGATGCTTTCTTCACAAAGAAGAATCAGTTCTACGCAGAACTCAAGGAATCTTACGCTCAGAATATCGAGACGAAGAAGGCTCTCATTGAGAAAGCTAAGGAACTGGCTGAATCAACAGAATGGCGCGCAACTTCTGACAAGCTCGTCAACCTCCAGAAGGAATGGAAGGCTGTAGGACCTACACCTCATAAGATTGGCGAAGAGCTCTGGACAGAATTCATTTCTGCTTGCAACAAATTCTTCGAAGCTCGTAATGCTGCTAATGCTGGTCAGCGAAACGAACAGCAGGAGAATCTCCAGAAGAAGTACGACGTGGTAGCTCGCATCAAGGCTCTCATTGAAGAACCTGTTGAAAACATGCGCGAAGTACTCCGTGGTCTCTCTGAGGAATTCAGCAAGATTGGTCACGTTCCTTTCAAGGACAAGGACGCTCTCTACACAGAATACAAGCAGGCTCTCGATGCAGCTTACGCTAAGCTCAACAAAGCTAATGCAGGCAAGCGTCTTGACCGTTTCAAGAAGGCTATCAAGAACTCTTCTGAGAATCTCAGCGACGAGCGTTCAAGCCTTTCTCGCAGACTGGAGAACCTCAAGAAAGAACTTGCCACTGTTGAGAACAACCTCTCATTCTTCTCTGTTTCAAGCAGCAAGAAAGCTAATCCGCTGCTCGACGGCGTAAAGAAGCAGATGGAGAAGATCAAGAACGAAATTGCACTTACCGTTGAGAAGATTAAAGCTATCGACGAGAAGTAATCAAATACCCTAACAAAAGAATACCACGGACAGCATTAGCTATATGATTTATGCTTTTCGTGGTATTTTCCTATTAAGAATGCTAATCCTCATTATTCAGCTCATCATATCTCTTGCAGCAATAATTCTTAGTGCTGACTGGATGACCAACGGTGCTTCCGCCATAGCCCTAAAGATGAACATCAAGCCGTTCATCGTGGGTCTTACAATTGTGGCTATGGGAACATCTGCCCCAGAGCTTTTCGTCTCCCTCAGTTCTGCGCTTGAGGCTGTAAGTTCCGGAAATGCAGGAATGGGAGACATCGCCATCGGCAATGTTGTTGGAAGTAACATTTTCAACAATCTGCTCATCGTGGGCAGCGTTGCACTGATAACCCCACTTGCTGTAAAGAAGATAACCGTAAAGCGCGACCTTCCTATCGTTGCAGCTGCGTCTGTTCTCCTGCTGCTTTTCCTGTTCAATGGAAGTCTTTCGCGCTGGGAAGGTTTGGTCTTCTTCGTCTGCTTCATATTATATATGTGGACTACAGTTCGAGAAGCAAAGTCTTCCAGCGATGATGATGAGCAGATAGAAGGAGTAAAGGATATGGCGGTTTGGAAGGCTATCGGACTGATTATCATAGGATTGACAATACTTGTCTTTGCTGCTGATAAGTTCGTGGAATATGCTTCTGCCATTGCTTCTAACCTCAATGTCTCAGAAAAGATTGTCGGACTAACCATCGTCGGAGCTGGAACATCAGCCCCAGAACTTGCCACGTCTATCATGGCTGCTCGTAAGGGTCAAGGCGACATGGCTATTGGCAATGTCATTGGCAGCAACATCTTCAACATACTGATGATTCTCGGTCTTACAGGAATCATCCAGCCTATAGAGGATATTTCCATAAACTATATTGACCTCGGCGTACTCATCTTTGCCGCCATACTCTTCTGGCTGTTCTCCTTCACGAAATACAAACTTGAACGCTGGGAAGGCGGTGTACTCCTCGCTCTTTGCGCCGGATACATCACATGGCTTGTCATTAACGCATAAGTCCGGCACGGCTTCTCCTTCTCTGCTTCGGTAGGACAAAACTCACAAAGAATATGTTCATAGAACAACCCGCTATATTTCTCCGTTGGCTTCATCCGAAGGCTATCTGGCGCATGGACAAGAAGACGAAAGCCGTCTATCTCACTTTCGATGACGGTCCTATCCCGGAAGCTACGCCTTTCATCCTTGAAACCCTGAAGAAATACAACATAAAGGCTACGTTCTTCATGGTGGGTGACAACGTAAGGAAATATCCGGAACTCTTCGAGAGGGTCAAGGCTGAAGGGCATCGTATCGGAAACCACACCTTCAATCACCTCAGCGGAATGCGTCACACCACGATAAAATACATCGCCAACGTAAAGAAGGCTAACGACCTGCTCCATACTGACCTTTTCCGTCCTCCTCACGGATGGATGAGGTATCCTCAGTTCGGCATTCTCGCGCTTCATTATAAGGTAATTATGTGGGACCTTGTCACTCGCGACTACAGCAACCGTCTGAATGCCGCTGACGTGGTAAACAACGTTAAGCGCTACTCACGCAACGGTTCGATAATAACTTTCCACGACTCTCTCAAAAGCATCGACAAACTCCGCACTGCCCTACCCGAGTCCATAGAATGGCTCATCAGTCAGGGCTATGAATTCAAAGTCTTTAAGTAAGAACAGAAATGACACATAAATCAGGTTTCGTAAATATCGTAGGCAATCCGAATGTCGGTAAATCCACACTCATGAATCAGCTTGTTGGAGAGCGTATCTCCATTGCCACATTCAAGGCTCAGACCACTCGCCATCGTATCATGGGCATCGTAAATACCAAAGATTCTCAGATTGTCTTCTCTGATACTCCTGGCGTTCTCAAGCCTAACTACAAGCTTCAGGAATCCATGCTCGCTTTCTCCGAGTCTGCTCTTCAGGATGCTGACATCCTGCTCTATGTGACTGACGTCATTGAGAGTTCTGAGAAGAACATGGAGTTCCTTGAGAAAGTGCAGAAGATGACAATCCCTGTCCTTCTGCTCATCAATAAGATTGACCTCTCTAACCAGAAAGATCTGCCAAAGATTGTAGAGAAATGGCATAAGCTTCTGCCTAATGCAGAGATTCTGCCTATGTCTGCAAGCAACAAGTTTGGCATCGATATGCTCATGACTCGCATCAAGGAGCTGCTCCCTGAGTCGCCTCCTTTCTTCGACAAAGACCAGCTTACAGACAAGCCTGCGCGTTTCTTCGTGAGCGAGATCATCCGCGAGAAGATCCTTCTTTACTACGACAAAGAGATACCTTATTCGGTAGAGGTTGTTGTAGAGTCATTCAAGGAGGAAAAGAACATCATCCGCATTCGTTCCATCATCTACGTAGAACGCGACTCGCAGAAAGGCATTATCATTGGTCATCAGGGTGTTGCACTGAAGAAAGTTTCCACAGAAGCTCGCAAGACTCTTGAGAAATTCTTTGACAAACAAATCTTCCTTGAGTGTTACGTGAAGGTCGATAAAGACTGGTGCTCATCAAAGAAAGCACTCGACGGATTCGGATACAATCCAAACTAATGCAGAAAAGAACATTTGACATATTATTCTCCCTCATAGCGATCATACTCTTGTCGCCACTCTTCGCCATCATCATTCTGAGCATGCTTCTTGGCGGCTGCCGTCCCATCATCTTCAAGCAAGAGCGCATCGGACTTCATGGCAAGCCATTCTTCATCTACAAGTTTCGCTCAATGATTGTTGATGCAGAAGAGTCTGTGCCACAACTTACAGAGGAGAACGACGAACGCCTCACGCGTATCGGCCGTTTCCTTCGTGCTCACCATCTTGACGAACTGCCACAGCTCTGGAACGTGATGAAGGGCGACATGTCCTTCATAGGCTATCGCCCTGAGCGTAAGTACTTTATCGAAAAGATCATGGCGCAAGACAGTCGCTACGAACTGCTCTATCAGATGAGACCGGGAGTAACCAGTTACGCCACACTTTACAATGGCTATACTGACACTATGGAGAAAATGCTTCGCAGACTGGAATACGATCTCTACTATCTTGAGCACCATTCCTTACTGTTCGACCTGAAGATACTCTATCTTACGGCAATGAAGATAATCTCCGGTAAGAAATTCTAACCACTTGAACCATTTGAACCACTTGAACCCATGAAACTAATCCAAGCTAACGAACGCGGCACTCGCTCCATAGCTGTTACGGAGCAGCACTTCAACACACTCCGAAAATACTCACTTCTTAAGAACCTCGTTGACAGCAACGGATTCATTGACGAAGCCGTTCTTGAGAAACTTCAGCTCAATCTCCGTTCGCTCCTTGAGGCAGCACCAAGAGAAGAGCAGCATGCGCTCATGAGTCTCGCTTTCGACGTTATCTACAATCTCAACATGAAGGCTTTCGGTCTTCATCAGCTCATTCTCGCTTACCTTGAGTGGGATAAAAACACAGAAGAAACATGCGAATAGACATTATATCCGTACTGCCAGAGATTCTCGACAGTTTCATGACAAACTCCATTCTCGGTCGTGCACAAAAGAAAGGACTTGCGGAAATTCATCTGCACAATCTCCGCGACTACACGCTCGACAAATGGAAGCGCGTGGACGACTACGCTTACGGCGGTCAGGCGGGCATGGTAATGCAGTGTGAGCCTATAGACCGCTGCATCACTGCCTTGAAAGAGCAGCGCGAATACGACGAGGTAATCT
>JAZRYU010000113.1:0-24763 GCA_045600885.1 Prevotella sp. | reverse complement strand
GCCTACCGCTATCGTAAGGAGAACACGAAGGGAGGTAACACCTTCACTGCCGAGATTGGTTATGACCGTGCCCTCAATGACTATTGGGAATGGAAGAATACGATGATCTTCACATCTGCTGATGCTCATGGTGTGCTGACTGTCTTGGATGGTAGTTCTGAGAAGACACTTACGCGCCAAAGTTCAATGGTGTTCAACTACAAACCTTCGTTCATCTATCAGCGTGGCAATTGGAAGCTTACCCTCAATGCTAATGCAAAGGTTACTAACAATAGCTACCGAGAGAACGAGGTGTCTGCCTATACCATATATAACTATGGTGGAAGCACCGATGTACAATACACTTTCTTGAAGAACTTCACGGTGAACCTTCAGGGGTATCTCATAGGGCGCAAGGGCTACAACACGGAACGCTTCAATCGTGATGACTTCGTGATGAATGCTGCCATTTGGTACAAGCTCTTGAAGAATAAACTCACCCTTCGCATTGATGCAAACGACATCTTCAACAAGTACATTGCATATACTAGCACTGAGACAAGCACCAAACGAGTTGAATCAACCTATGCCAGCCAAATGCACAATTACGCAATGTTTACCATCACATACGACTTTGACGCAAAGGGTGGTAAGAAGAAATAATTAAAAATGTCATTTTATACTTCCGTAGAGAAATATAAAATGACATTTTAATATTTATGTTGGAAATACTACTTCCTTTCCGATTCTGTACCGAAGAGGAACTGATTCTGGTAGCCGCCGTAGTCAACGACAATCTTCTCGAACACGATGGCTGGGTCGAGAGGTGTGAGGGTCAGGGTGTGCATCTTGTCGGATGGCTTGCTGACAGCCATTGGCACAACGCTCTCTACGACGCGACGGGCTACTGTAGGATAATAGATGGTGTAGCAGTTCTGAGGCTTCTCGTTGAGGTTGCCGTTGAAGTTCACCTCTACAGCCTTTCCGCCATCGAGCGAAACTGTATATTTGTGACCTTCCGGATTCTTGAAGGCAAGTGTAGATTTCACGATGACATGAATCTTTACGGAGTCTGCGTCAGCAGGAAGTTCCATCTTATACTCCAAAGACTCGCCGTTTGGCTGTGCTGTGTAAGGACGGAGGGAAACGGCTGAGAGCGTACGTCCCATATAAGGGATAGTTTCCCAATACGATCCGTTGCCAGCGTTTGCCTTGAAGTAATGCTCTGCCTCGATGCTTGTATATCCACGCTTGTCAAGGGAGAACTCTGACTTAGATTCTGACTCAGTGATTCTCTTCACCTCAGGAAGCTTGTCGGCAGGGAAGTTGTCGTTCCACTGTGTGTAGCCAATGTGCTTCTGAATCATCATGCCGTTCCATTTTCCGCCTGCCATAACCTCGTTATAGTCCTTATGGAGTTCCTTGTCACGGGCAAACGCCTTCTCTGTCTTCTCTGCCCACTCGTTGCAAGCCTTGTCGCCAAGGCGGAAGAGCTTATGGTTCATTGCCTGTGAGTAGTACATATCGTAGATGTTAGCCACTGCCTGAACTGGGAAGAGGATGACCTGCTTGTAGGCATCGCGAGCCTCGGCATGGAGTCGCATATACTGACGGAGAGCCTCTGCCTCAAGGACGATGAACTCGTCGCGAACCTGCTTCCATTCGCCTGTCTCAAGATTATACGTATTGCGGTCAAGCATCTCAGCTGTTGTTCGTCCGCTATACTTGCTGAAGAGATTGAGAATGCGTGCTGCCTCGTCAGCCTCTGCCTCGCCAAAGCTCTCTGCGCAGAACTCGCGAGGATGCTGCATGAGTTTCTCTGGAGAGTCGTATTTCTTCGGATTCCATGCAAGGTCGAGGAAGAGGGTGATAGGATATTCCATAGGCTTGAGGTCGCCCACATTGAGCACCCATAGCTTGTCAACGCCGTAGTCGTAAGTGAGCGTCATCTGCTCCCAGAGGTTCTGGATAGGCGTAACATTCATCCACTTGGAGTTTCGTGGCGCACCTACGTAGTCAACATGGTAATACATGCCGAAGCCACCCTTGCGAGATGCGAGTTCTTCCTTAGTTGGAAGCTTACGGACATCGCCCCAGTTGTCGTCTGAAAGAAGGATGGTAACGTCTGATGGTACCTTCAAGCCCATCTCGTAATACTTCTGCACCTCCTTATACAGAGCCCACACCTGCGGACGCTTCTCAGCAGGCTTGCCTGTCTCTTCCTTTATAATACGTCGCTGTGCGGCAATGACGTTCTCCAGCTGCTTCATGATGAGCTGATCCTGAGCAACATACTGGTCGTCTTTTCCTTCCTCGCCACCGAGCGGAGCGTCGCCGTCGCCACGCATTCCGATAGTGATAAGGTCTTCATTATCCTTTGAACGCGCTATGCCTTCACGGAAGAACTGGTCGAGAACCTTTGGATTCTTGTTGTAATCCCATGCTCCGTATTCGCCACGCTTGCGCGCCCACTCCTGATGGTTTCGCGCCATAGGTTCGTGGTGAGAAGTTCCCATGATGACGCCCATCTCGTCGGCAGTCTTGCTGTTCTCAGGGTCATCGGCATAGAACGCCCATCCCCACATTGCAGGCCACATGAAATTGCCACGAAGACGGAGGATAAGCTCGAAGCAGCGAGCGTAGAAACGATGGTCGCCATATTCTGTGCCGTAGGTATTCTTCACCCAAGTGGTGAGGCAAGGAGCCTCATCGTTGAGGAAGATGCCACGATAGCGAACGGCTGGTTCGCCGGCAGAGTAACAGCCCTTCTGGATAGAAAGGTCAGAAGCCTTTGCCACTGGCACGTCTGCCCAGTCATACCAAGGCGTAACGCCAATCTGCTCTGAGATTTCATAGATGCCATAGATGGCACCGCGCTTGTCAGAGCCGGCAATAATCATTGAGTTGCTGTCATCGTCGAAGGAGATGACGTACTTTTCCACTTTACCCTTGAGAGCCTTTGCGTCAACCTTTTTCTGCTTGATGAGCTGCTTGATGAGCGGACTGTCGAGAGTGCCGACGATGATGCTATTCTTATTCGCTGACTCTGACTTTGACTCTACGACTGCGGCTTTTGAGCCGCATACACGACGGAAATCCTCTGCCAGATTGTCGGCAGCGATGCGAACGCCTTTCTGTTCGTCCGGTGCGATTATGATCTGTACAGGCTTGCTGTTTTCTACCAGCGTAAAACGCTCTGGGGAAAGTTGTCTGAACGTGATTCCTTCATGGTCCTTTGCATCGGCTGCGGAGAAGCCGAGGGAGAGGGCGAGGAAAAGGGAGAGAAGTTTTTTCATAGAGGAGATTGTATTATTCACTATATGTTTTTTGGGCAAAAGGCTTCGAAGGGACAGGAGTTGCACTTCGGCTTTCGGCTCTGGCAGATATAGCGACCGTGAAGGAGCAGCCAGTGATGAGCGTCTGCCATGTATTCGTCTGGGATATTCGCCTTCAGCTTCTGCTCCACCTTATAAGGAGTGTTGGCTGTCTTAGGCACAAGTCCGAGGCGATGAGAGACGCGGAAGACGTGGGTATCTACGGGCATTGCGGCTTGTCCGAAAGCAACGGCCTCCATGACATTGGCAGTCTTGCGACCGACGCCTGGAAGCGTGATGAGTTCCTCGAAGACCGATGGCACTTCGCCTCCGTATTTCTCGCAGATTATTCGTGCCGTCTCCACAAGATGCTTCGCCTTTGCATTAGGATAAGAGACGCTGCGGATATAAGGGAAGACGTCCTCTGGCTCAGCTTCTGCCAATGACTTTGCATCAGGAAAGGCTTGAAACAGTTCCTGCGTAACCGTATTTACACGCTTGTCCGTACACTGAGCGCTAAGCATTACAGCCACTAAAAGCTGAAAGACAGAACCGAAATCAAGCTCTGTTGTTATGTTCGGTTCTGTCTTCTTGAAATATTCTAGGATATGTGTATATCTTTCCTTTTGTGTCACAACTTATCATTTACCATGTACCATTTACAATGTACAATTTGGCTGCGCGTCCAATTAATTATCAATTATCAATTGTTTTTAAGCTTCTTCTGCCTGTGGCTCCTCATCAAGGAAGTCAGTGATTCCGTTAGACACGAGGATGTTGTACCACTGAAGGAGCTTCTTGATATCGCTGTCGTGAACGCGGTCGCGGTCGAAGTCAGGGAGAATCTCTGCGAAATATTCGCGAAGTTCGCTGCTGTGTGCCTTCTTGTAGTTGAGAGAAGCCACCTTGCCACCTTCCTTCTTGCATACAGCATCAAGGATCTCCATAAGAGGCTTATCCTCAGAGTCTGTGTACATAGCAGTATCACGAAGACTTGTCACGCGGTCTGTAGCGAAGATTGGCAGACGACGATGTGAAGGATCTACCATCTCCACGATAAGATTGTTGTTGCCACGAGAAACGAGCTTATAAAGTCCTGGCTTGCCAGAAACGGCAATAATAGTATCTTTCATATTTGTTTAAGTTAGTTTTACTGCCACGCTGGAAGCGCAGCCATTAAGTTTGTGATTTGATTATTTAATGTTTGAGTATTATCATTTATTATACAGATGTCTGAACGGCTTTGCAGTTCTTCCTGTGGCAGCTGCTTGCCTATCCATTCCAATGCCTGATCCCGACTGATGTCATCGCGCTGCATGATACGCTGGATGCGCAGTTCCAAGGGTGCCGTAACGCAGACTATCTTATCCACTAGACTGTCGAAACCGCTTTCGAAGAGTATGGCGCACTCCATCCACTGAATGCCCGACTGACGGAAATCTTCCGCCACGGCAGGATGAACTATGCCGTTTATTACCTTCGTATTCTCGTCGGAAGAGAGGAGAAAGCGGGAGACAGCCGCCTTGTTCAGGCTACCGTCAGGGAGATAGGCATCCGTGCCAATGGCTTCTGTCAGCTGCTGGCGCAGTTCTGCTGATTCGCGCATCAGTCGCTTTGCAGCAGAGTCGCAGTCATAGACCTCTACCCCACGTTCACGCAGAAGGTTTGCCACGTAGCTCTTTCCGCTTCCGATACCGCCGGTAATAGCTATCTTCATACTATTGAACCTCCTCTATCAGATAATCAGACTCGTTGACCGAAAGGCGCACGTTCTTAACGTAATTAGGCGCACTGATAAGCTTCAGTTCCACCTTGTCGTTTATTCTGTCAGCAACGGTATTGTAGTCGGCAATGACGCAGAACATATCGGCTTTGATATTGTCGTATATCCTCTGGTCAACATTATACTTAACCGTAACCCTCGGAGTGAAGACTCGAAGATTCTTTCCTGGCGGCTCGTTGATGCACTCCACATGAACAACCCTGCTGTCTTCCACGAAGAGAACGCGATAGAGCGTAAGGTCAACAGCATTAGGGATTAACTTCACATTGCGAATGGTCTCAAGCGGAATGCTGGTGCGAATGGTGTCATGCTGCAGGTCGAAGTTTACTGTGTCCGTTCTTATCTCACGGATATTCTTCAGCATACTCTCGCTAGCATACACATCCACCGAATCTGGCTGAAGGATTGCCTCAGACATCTTCGTCGAAACGATACCATTGAATCTGACTGGCACACGCTTACATTTGCCCGTAGTATAACGGAAGGTCAGACCATCGCGCTTGAGGGAACTGACAACAGTGCTGCTGGCAAGAACCTGCCGGAAGAGCAGTCTTTGCAGTTCTGTGTTTGTAACCACAACGGCATCGCCCTGCTTATACTCAGCAAACGGCACATAGAGATCTTGAATAGGATTCTTTATGGTATAGTTCCAGAAGAACACCCATCCCTTGTCTCTTATGGTGATGTTTATAGTGTCGGTTTCTTCGCTCAGGATAACGACGTTCTTCGGACAACCTTTCAGCTTTACGCAAACCTTCACCTCAGCCACGCATTCCTTTCTTGCGGTAAGGAATGCCCAGAAAGCAGTGCTCAAGAATAGCAGGAACAGGAAAACGAGATATTCCCTGTTCAGCAACCTGAAGAATCTTCTCAGGAAGTTATTGCTCTTTTGTTCATCTAACTTTTCCGCCATTCTTTCTTACCGTCTTTAACTTTCGCAAGTGCTCAAGTTGCAGGTTTTGAGGTTATGAGGATGTAAAAAGGAGAAACCGCAGAACCGTCTCTTATTTCTGGTTGCCAGCTGCTGCTGCCTGCTGGTCTGTAGTGTCAGCGAAAACGCAGCCCTTGTCAACAGTAATCACTACGCCCTTTGCCACTTCAAGGTTGATAGTGCCTTTCTCAAGGTCAACAGTGCGAACAGTGCCATAGACACCGCCACTTGTCACTACCTTTGCGCCTGGCTGGAGAGCATTCTGAAAATTGCGGATTTCCTTCTGCTTCTTCTGCTGAGGACGGATCATGAAGAACCACATAATGGCAAAGATTGCCACCATCATTATGAGGAAGGAATAGTCGCCTCCTCCTGCTGCCTGAGCAGCGAGATACATTGTATTCATAGTTTTGGGTTTTTAGTTTATAGTTTTTGGCTTTTTAGTTTTTCTTTCGTCCCACAGGCTTCAGCATCAAGCCCTTCTCGAAGAGCATGTGAGCTATGGTGTCGAGCATACCGTTGATGTAAGCAGAACTCTTAGGAGTGCTGTACATTTTAGCGAGGTCGATATACTCATTGATTGTAACCTGAACGGCTATCTCCGGGAATGTCATCATCTCAGCAATAGCGAGCTGCAGAATGATGACGTCCATTGTTGAGAGACGACTGATGTCCCAGTTCTGAGAAAACTCCTGCATGTAACCACGATATTCCTCGCAATTGTCTATAGCATTGCGGAAGAGGTTGATGGCAAAATCCTGGTCGTCAGAGCTCTTGTATTCGTCAAGCAGAGGCTGAGCTGTTCCTTTCTTCTCCTCAAATCGCTTGATGGTCTTCAGCACGAAGGTGTCAACAACAAAGCGGTCGTCATTCCAGTACAGGCTGAGCTCTTCAAGAGAGTCGTCGATATCATCATTTGTGCTGATGATGGTCTTGTAGATATACTTCCAGAGGTTGCGGTCGTCTTCGTAGCTGGTGAACTCCTTCTCAAGGTAGAGGTTGTACTGCTCGCTCTGTTCAATAAGACGGAGCACCTTGCGTACGATTTCCTTGTCCTCATCCCACGTAACCTTCTTCTTCTCGATGAGTTCGTTGAGCTGGGCATTGCTCTTGAGCTGAAGGGCAAACTTGTTGTCAATGAAGTTTCTGCTTGTCTGACTTCCACCCTCTCTCTGCAAGCGATTATTGTTTACAGTCCACAGATATTCTGCTTCATCTCTTATGGAGACGATAAAGTTGAGCATAAACAAATACAGGTCGTGTGCCTTAGAGAGACTGAAGAGCAGTTCTTTTTCGGCATTTGTCTGGTCGTCGCTACCGTTCACATAATAAGCATAGGTGAGCTGTACAATCTTAGTTCTGATGAGATCTCTGTTAATCATATTTATATATATGTGTAGTAAAATCTGCCTTTTAGCGCACATGCTATGGCAAATAACGAGCGCAAAAGTACAAAAAAAACATATATCACGCAAGAAAAACACACTTTTTTAAACAAAAATTGCTAATCATACATCATAAATCATAAAATATTTGTACCTTTGCACCCGCTTTTTTAACAATCGCAGCATATTCGAATGCGAAATTATGCTAAAGTGTGATGGTGAATTAGCAAATGAATCTATTAACTAATTTAGAGTAACACATTAATTTTCAACAAAATGAAAGAATTCAATCTTAAAGGTTCAGTTCGTACAGAACTCGGCAAGAAAGCTACTCGCGAGCTTCGCAAGCAGGACATCATTCCTTGTAACATCTACGGCGTAGAGAAGGAGAACAACGCTCCTAAGGCTGTTGCATTCACAGTTTCAGCTGCTGACGTTCGTCACCTCATCTACACTCCTAACGTTTACATCGTAAACCTCAACCTCGACGGCAAGGAAGTTAAGGCTATCATCAAGGAGATCCAGTTCCACCCAACAACAGACAAGGTTCTCCACATCGACTTCTACCAGATCACAGAAGAGAACGACATCGTAATCGGTGTACCTGTTAAGCTCAACGGTCTCGCAGAAGGTGTTCGTGCCGGTGGTCGTCTCAACCTCTCTATCCGTACTATCAAGGTTAAGGCTAAGTACACAGCTATCCCTGACGTTCTTGACATCGACGTTACTCCTCTCCAGATTGGTAAGTCTATCAAGGTTGGCTCACTCAAGTTCGAGGGTCTCGCATTCGCTACTAGCCCAGAAGTTGTTGTCTGCTCTATCAAGGCTACTCGTAAGTCTATCCAGGCAGCTCAGCAGCAGTAATTTTTATAGAACAGACGCGGAAGAGTCCTTAACCACTTTCTCTTCCTTCATCTATAAAAGCACATGGGAGGGTTCAACACCCTCCCTTTTTTATTCTTCTCTTGTGGGTGCTCATAAATCCCCACCTATAATATATTATGGAAAAATTCTTAATCGTAGGTCTTGGAAATCCCGGTGCGGAATATCACGAAACCCGTCACAACGTAGGCTGGATGGCTGTTGACGCTTTTGCAGAAGCACAGGGCGTAACCTTCGCCGACAAGCGCTACGGCTATGTAGCAGAAACCAGCGTGAAGGGTCGCAAGCTCTTCATCCTCAAGCCTACCACATACATGAATCTGTCAGGCAATGCCGTACGCTACTGGCTGGAGAAGGAGAACATTCCAACTGAGAATCTGCTCGTCATCGTTGATGAACTGCAACTTCCTCTCGGCAAACTCCGTCTGAAGGCAAGCGGCAGCAACGGCGGACACAACGGACTAGGTCATATCCAGCAGCTTATCGGTCAGCAGTATGCGCGTCTCCGCGTAGGCATAGGAAATGAGTTCAACAGAGGCGGACAGATAGACTATGTTCTCGGCAAATTCTCCGACGAAGACAAGGAGACCTTAAAGCCTAGCATAGAAACGGCAGGAGAGATTATCAAGAGTTTTGTTCTTGCCGGAGTAAGCATTACGATGAATCAGTATAACAAGAAATAACGACTTATGGCAGACGTAGCAAGAGTAGATAAGTGGCTCTGGGCAGCACGAATATTCAAGACACGCTCCATCGCTTCCCAGGCATGCAAGAACGGACGTGTCACAAAAGCAGGAGTAAACCTGAAGCCATCATCAAGCGTGAAGGTCGGCGACATCATCGATGTCAAGAAGCCACCTATCGTTTATTCCTTCAAGATTCTCAAGACAATAGAGCAGCGTGTAGGTGCTAAACTCCTTCCAGAGATATACGAAAACGTCACTGCGGCATCGCAATACGAACTTCTTGAGATGAGCCGAATAAGCGGATTCATTGACAGACAGAAAGGCACTGGTCGTCCGACAAAGAAAGACCGCCGCGCAATGGATGCTTTCGTCGAACCAGCGATGTTTGGTTTTGACCTCGACTTTGACCTTGAAGATATTGACGACGAAGAATAAATCACATTATCAGCTCCCAGAGTTTGCAGAAACAAGCTTTGGGAGCTTTCTTTTTAGCTCTATCGGCTCATAATTTTACGCCACAAACAACTTATCGGCTCACATTGCACTGATTTTACTGCCGTTTTTTATAATTTTGCAGCCGAAAGCGCGGAAAACGGTTTCCTCGCCACAACCATAAAACAGGCAAAATGAACTTAGAAACAGAAATCCTTCAAGTGCTGCACGACCATCATGACGCTAACCGTCAGGGAATTACGCAGCATTTAAAGTCTGCGCCAAGCGACGCGACAATGAAGCGAGCATTAGCATCACTCGTCAGCAATGAGCTGATTGAAGTGATTGGCAAAGGTCCTTCAACAAGATATAAGCTTTCCAGCAAGGCATTATTAACACGAGTTTTTGAACAACATAACAACTATATGAAAAAGAATATTGCACTTATCACAGGCGTAACGGGTCAAGACGGCTCATATCTCAGTGAATTTCTCTTGAACAAAGGTTATGAAGTACACGGCATCATCCGCCGTTCTTCTGTTGATTTCCGTGAGCGTATTGCTCATCTTGAAGGTAAAGAAGGTTTTCACCTCCATTATGGCGACCTCGGCGACTCCATGTCTCTCGTAAAAGTTGTGGGAAAGGTTAAGCCTACAGAAATATACAATCTGGCTGCACAGAGCCATGTTCAGGTTTCATTCGACTCACCAGAATTCACTGCTGACGTTGACGCTACCGGAGTGCTCCGCGTTCTTGAAGCAGTGCGTGCCTGCGGTCTGGAGAAGACTTGCCGCATCTATCAGGCTTCCACCTCTGAACTTTACGGAAAAGTGGAGGAAGTGCCACAGAATGAAAACACTCCGTTCCACCCTTATTCCCCTTACGCAGTAGCCAAGCTCTACGGATTCTGGATTGTCAAGGAATATCGCGAAGCATACAACATGTTCTGCTGTTCAGGAATCCTGTTCAACCACGAATCGGAACGTCGTGGCGAGACTTTCGTAACACGCAAGATCACTCTCGCTGCTGCCCGCATTGCTCAGGGCAAGCAGGATAAGCTTTTCCTCGGCAACCTCTCTTCACTCCGCGACTGGGGCTATGCAAAGGACTATGTTGAATGCATGTGGCTTATCCTCCAGCAAGACAAGCCTGAGGATTTCGTCATCGCTACCGGCGTGCAGCACTCCGTTCGTGAGTTCTGCTACTATGCTTTCAAGCACGCTGGCATAGAACTGGAATTCCGCGGCGAGGGATTGGACGAAAAGGGCTACGACAAAGCTACGGGCAAGTGTATTGTTGAGGTGTCAGAAGACTTCTACCGTCCAACAGACGTTGTCAACCTCTGGGGCGATCCGACAAAGGCTCGCGCCAAGCTCGGCTGGAACCCAAACAAGACATCTTTCGAGGAACTTGTAAAGATAATGGTTGACAGCGACATGGCAAAGGTTGCCGTAGAGCGCGAAAGCGAACGCGTACGCACAAACCTCGCAGCTTATCTTGAGAAGGGAATTGTGAAGTAAAACGACAATTGCCAATAAGGGGCTTGGATAAAACGTAAAATTGCCGTAAAATTAATCGTAAAATTGTAAGGAGTATATCTTGCAATCTTGGTAACAATAATTATTTACGGTTTATTTTACGATAATTTTACGACTAAAATATACTTTCATTATAGGGCTTGGATAAACGTAAAATTGCCGGAAAATTAATCGTAAAATTGTAAGGAGTATATCTTACAATCTTGGTAACAATAATTATTTACGGTTTATTTTACGATAATTTTACGTCTAAAATATACTTTCATTATAGGACTTGGATAAACGTAAAATTGCCGGAAAATTAATCGTAAAATTGTAAGGAGTATATCTTACAATCTTGGTAACAATAATTATTTACGGTTTATTTTACATCTAAATTATACTTTCATTATGGATGATTTCGTAAAATACAAACAAATTGTTTATGACATTATTGGCGCCTCAATGGAGGTTTATAATGAGCTTAACTTTGGTTTAGTAGAATCAATCTACCAAGAAGCACTTGAAAAGGAATTGAAGACACAAGGAATCAATCCAGAAGTAGAAGTTAATCTTCCTGTATTCTATAAAGGCCAACCCTTAGAAAAGACATTCCGAGCAGATATTATTGTAAATGATATCATTATTGAACTTAAAGCAGTAACAGAGATTGCTCCAGAACATAGGGCACAATTATGTAATTATTTACGCTTGGCAAAGAAACCAATAGGATTGCTCATAAACTTTGGAGGACATAGTTTATACGGAGAACGTTGGGGATATGACAAGAATAATAATGAGTGCTACAAACTCAACAAAGAAATGCTGCCATTAGATTGATTATCCTATAGTTCAGTCACTAAATTTTACGAATAATTTTACGATAATTTTACGTTTATAATGTTGAATAAAAAAGCGAAAATATTCGTGGCGGGCCATCATGGTCTTGTTGGTTCTGCCATTTGGAACAACCTTCTTCAGCGTGGTTACACAAACCTCGTTGGTCGTGGTCATAAGGAACTCGACCTCACTGATCAGTACGCAGTAAAGAAGTTCTTCGACGAGGAGCAGCCGGATGCTGTTGTCCTTGCAGCGGCTCATGTGGGCGGCATCATGGCAAACTCACTCTACCGTGCCGACTTCATCATGGAGAACATGAAGATACAGTGCAATGTCATCGGCGAGGCATATAAGCACGGCGTAAAGAAACTCCTCTTTCTCGGTTCTACCTGCATCTATCCGAAGAATGCTCCGCAGCCGATGAAGGAAGATTGCCTCCTCACCTCCCCTCTCGAATACACCAACGAGGAATATGCCATAGCAAAGATTGCCGGTCTGAAGATGTGCGAATCATACAATCTCCAGTACGGAACAAACTATATCGCCGTCATGCCGACAAACCTCTATGGTCCTAACGACAATTTCCATCTTGAGAATTCTCACGTCATGCCAGCGATGATGCGAAAGATCTATCTCGCAAAGCTTCTGAAAGACCAAGACTGGGCAGCCATCCGCACAGATATGAACAAGCGCCCAGTGGAAGGCATTGACGGCACAGCTTCCGAGGAAGACATCAAGAAGGTGCTTTCAAAATACGGCATTGAGACAAACAAGGTCACTCTCTGGGGCACGGGAACTCCTCTCCGCGAATTTCTCTGGAGCGAGGAAATGGCAGATGCTTCAGTGCACGTGTTGTTGAACGTGGACTTCAGCGATGTCATAGGCATGGAGAAATACTCTTCTGTTCATTTCGGTGCCTCAGCCAACGACTCTACCGACCGCAACACAAACGCTGGTCGTGGCGGTGCCGTTCCTTCCCTCGGAGAGATCCGCAACTGCCACATCAACGTCGGCACTGGCAAGGAACTCACCATCCGCGAACTCTCCGAACTCATCGTGAAGACCGTTGGCTTTGAAGGTGAGGTGCTCTTCGATTCTACTAAGCCAGACGGAACAATGAGAAAGCTCATCGACGTAAGCAAGCTTCACTCTCTCGGATGGCATCATAAGATAGAAATAGACGAAGGTGTTGAGCGACTTTTCCGTTGGTATCAGGAATCACTGAAAGATTAAGTTTCCACATCTGTTTGCAGCAGCGGAAATACTGTGTGCGATAACGGATAATTTCCAATTTCACTTGTGTGCGTACACACAAAAAAAGTTTGTGTTTTCCGCAAAAAAAGGCAGGAAAAGTTTGTATAAATCAAATAAACTCCCTACCTTTGCACCCGTGAAAGACAAGGTTGTGAAACTAATCTTCTCACATTAGATAAAGTCTAGTTTAGTTTTTGTGTTGGTAGAGAGCGGCCTAAAAAAGTCGCTCTCTTTTCTTTTTTTGCCTTCTTTCTAACAAATTTCCGCCATATTCTTTGCAATTAAAGGAATAATTTATAATTTTGCAGACACAAAGTGAACACATTAATATAATAATAGGTGGTGTCTCTCTGACTCACCATTAGAAAAAACACGCTATGCAATATCATGAAATAGGAAAAACCGGAATGAAGGTTGCCAACCTCGCTTTCGGTGCATCGTCTCTCGGTGGAGTATTCCACGACGTAAAGGAACAGGAAGCCATCGAAGCTGTTTTCACAGCTGTTGATGGAGGTTTGAACTTCATTGATGTTTCCCCATACTATGGTCATTACAAGGCAGAAACCGTTCTTGGCAAGGCGCTGAAGGATATTGACCGTTCACGCTATTACCTCTCTACAAAGGTTGGTCGCTACGGCAAAGATGGCGTAAACACCTGGGACTATTCTGCCAAGCGAGCTAAAGAGAGCGTCTATGAAAGCATGGAACGCCTCAACATCGACTACATTGACCTTATCAATGTTCACGACGTTGAGTTCTGCTCTGACCTCAGCATCATAGCCAACGAAACTCTCCCTGCCCTCCATGAACTGAAGGCAGAGGGCGTGGTAAAGCACGTCGGCATCACAGACCTTCAGCCAGAAAACCTCAAATGGGTTATTGAGCACACTCCGAAAGGCACTGTGGAAAGCGTGCTCTGCTTCTGCCATTATTGCCTAAACGACGAGATGCTCCTCGACTATCTTGATTTCTTTGAGAAGAACGAGATTGGCGTCATCAATGCTTCGCCTCTATCAATGGGCTTGCTCTCTCAGCGCGGTGCACCAGCATGGCATCCTGCTCCAGAGGCTCTCAAGCAGCGTTGTGCAGAAGCGGCTAAACTATGTGCGGAGCGCGGCGTGGAGATAGAGAAACTCGCTATGCAGTATAGCGTCAACAATCCTCGCATTGCTACAACCCTTTTCTCTTCTGCCAACCCAAAGAACGTTCTCAAGAACATCGACTTTGTCAATGCTGAATACGACGAAGATCTCGCAAAGGAAATCCAGGCATTCATCGGCGATCAGATGAGAGTTCGTTGGGCTAACTCTTAAGTTCACACTATGGAAAATCTAATCATCATCGATGCTCACTCTCATCTTTGGATGAAGCAGGATACGGTTTGGAATGGCAAGGAGATCAGTCCGCTTCCAAACGGTCGTAGCATGTTCCTTGGCGAAGAGGTGCAGATGTGTCCGCCATTCATGATTGATGGAAAGAACACGGCGGAAGTATTCCTTTCCAACATGGATTATGCTCAAGTGGCAGGCGCTGTCGTCACTCAGGAATTCATCGACGGAATACAGAACGACTACTACAAGGCTGTCAACGACAGTTATGGCAAGCGCTTGAAGTGTCTCTATATGCTTGACTACATGAATGGCGAGTTCACTTTGCCAAGCCCCTCACCAGTTCGTGGGTTGGGGGACTGGGAAGGCGTTGTCATCCCGGGACATCGTATCTACAAGGATGGCAAGCGAATGCCTATCAACGGTGCAGACTTCATGGCGATGTTCAAGGAGATGGAGAAGCGCAACCTCATCCTCTCGCTTTGCCTTGAAGACGACGAGCAAACTGCAGAATTCCGCGAGGTGATTCAGGAATGCCCTGACCTAAAGGTTGCCATCGGACATTTCGGAATGCCTACGGAAAAGACCTGGTATGAGCAGGTCAAGCTATGCCTTAACAAGAACGTCAAGCTTGAATCCGGCGGCATAACATGGCTCTACAATCCGGAATTCTACCCCTACCCTACTGCTATGGAAAAGATTCGCGAGGCAGCAGACATGGTTGGCATAGAGAAACTCATGTGGGGATCAGACTATCCTCGCACTATCACTGCCATCACATACAAGATGTCGTACGATTTCGTCCTGAAGAGCACGTTACTCAGCGATGAAGAAAAACGACTCTTCCTTGGCGAGAATGCAGTAAGATTCTTCGGCTTCCAAGACCTCACCGTTCCAAAACACGTGAAGAACATGTCGGAATAAATAAGAAATTCTGCAACCTTAACTTTACAAACAATATTAAAGAAACTAAAATGTCGTGACATTTCTGCATTTTTGCTCAAAATCTTGACGTTTTTTGCTTTTTTGTTAGTAATTTTGCGTTGAAATAAAAAACCGAAAACTAAAAACTAAAACCTATTATAACATGGCATTTTTAACTGAAGACAAACTCGTTATCGTTGGCGCTGGTGGCGCTATCGGCTCTGTAATGGTTCAGACAGCTCTCACAATGAAGCTCACTCCAAACCTCTGTCTCTATGACGTTTACGCTCCTGGTATGGAAGGCGTTATGGAAGAAATGTTCCACTGTGGTTACGACGGTGTAAACCTCACTGCCACTACTGACGTTGCAGAAGCATTCAAGGACGCAAAATACATCATCTCTTCAGGTGGTGCTCCTCGTAAGGCTGGTATGACTCGTGAAGACCTCCTCGCTGGCAACTGCGCTATCGCTAAGGAACTCGGTGAGAATATCAAGAAGTACTGCCCAGACCTCAAGCACCTCACTGTAATCTTCAACCCAGCTGACCTCACTGGTCTCGTTGCTCTCCTCTACTCAGGCCTCAAGCCTTCTCAGGTTACAACTCTCGCTGCTCTCGACTCTACTCGTCTCCAGTCTGCTATTGCTAAGCAGTTTGGCGTAAAGCAGTATGAGGTTACAGGCTGCAAGACTTACGGTGGTCACGGCGAGCAGATGGCTGTATTCGGCTCTGCTGTAAAGGTTGCTGGCACTCCTCTCACAGAACTCATCGGCACAGACAAGTGCTCTGCTGAGGAATGGGAGCAGATTAAGCTCGACACTACTCAGGGTGGTGCAAAGATTATCCAGCTCCGCGGTCGCTCTTCTTGGCAGTCTCCAGCTTACTGCTCTGTAGAAATGATTCGCTCAGTGATGGGTGGCGAGGCATTCCGTTGGCCTGCAGGTACTTACGTAAAGAACGAGAAGTACCAGAACATCATGATGGCTATGGAGACTACTCTCGACACTAACGGCTGTACTTTCACTATGCCTGTTGGTACTGAGGAAGAGCTCGCTAAGCTTGACGCTTCTTACGAGCACCTCTGCAAGATGCGCGACGAACTCGTTACTCTCAACATCGTTCCACCAGTTGCTGAGTGGGCAAGCATCAACCCAAATCTCTAAAGAAATTGACAATTGATAATTGACAATTGACAATTAAAAACCCCATAAGCCTCTGCTGAATTTTCCACTCAGCGGAGGCTTTTTTATTCCATATTCCGATTTGTAGGGCGAGGATTTCCGAGCCGAGATTCAGGTTTTATTTCCGCTATACGGCTCGGAAATCCTCGCCCTACAAACCTCAAAAGGGAGGCTGCGTCAAAATTGAAACAAGAAACGAACGGAAAATTTCCTTATTTCCTTCTTTTTTATTACTTTTGCACGCGAAATAATAATAAACAATCACTATATGAAAAAAATCTTTACTCTTATCGTGGCAACAATGCTTGCCGCAGTTTCTTACGCTCAGGTGAATTTCACTGATCATGAGGGAAATGTTTATGAGAACGGTTCCACAATGGACATCTTTCCTTCATTGGTAATTCCTGAAGTTCCAGACTTCTTTCAGTTTGAGGGTCCTAAACTCGTCAACACTTCCGCTTCTGCCGTAAACGTAATGCTTGAGATTAACGTCAAGCAGTTGCCTGCAGACACACAGTTCGCAGAGTGTTTCAGTGGTGCGTGCACAAACTACGGCAAGGAGGGTGTCATCAAAACAAAGACACAGACACTATCAGGAAACGCAACTATGGACTCCGCTTGCGAGTGGTTCTATGATGAAACCATGACAGGCTTCTGCGTTGCTGACTACACACTCTATGTAAACGGCAAGAAGGACAAGACCATTACCGTAAGATTCCTCAACGGAGTTTCTTCCGTTAACGCTATCACTGCTGATGCAACAAAAAGCACTGGCATTTTCACTATCGACGGCAAGCGCGCTGCAAGCGACGCTAAGGGTCTTATCATCCGCAACGGCAAGAAAATCCTCGTAAAATAAGCAGACAACATGAAGAAAATTCTCCTTTTCATTCTCGTGGCAGTGATGTCTGTATGCGCTCAGGCTCAGCAGTATTCACTCTCTGACGCGAAGCCAATCCCTGTCGGTAAGCTTAAGAACACCCAGCGAAATTTCTTCACTGGCAACTACTTCAGCAACCGCTTCGGCAACATCACTTATGACAGTACTGTTGGAGCAAAGAAAAATGCTCCTATGTTCAAACTGACGCCTGCCATTATAGAGCGAAGAATCGGTCTATATACAACTGACGAATATGACGAAACGGAAGGTCTGACTCTTATTGATGATGGCACTCCGATAAAGCTTTTCTCCATCATTCCTCGCACCAACTACAAGCGTGTTCTTCAGAATCAGCTCAAGGCAGTACGCTTTGCCTTGAGCAACAGCGCTAAGATAAACAGCGTGTTTGTCATGGGCGTGCAGAATGATTATATCTACGAACTCTCCAATACCAGTACAAACGGTCAGATCTACGACAAGGGATGGAACACTGTCGAGTTAGACATGCCAGTCTCTCTCACAGATGACTACGACCGCTATGCCATTGGTTTTGAATGCGTTGAGATCCCTGGCAAGAAGCCTATCTCCCTTATTCCTGGCGAATCAGAGGAAGGATTTATCGTCGTTGCCGACCTCGGCGAAGGCGATAACATTTACAATTTCTCAAACTACGGCATGCTTTCTGTACAGGGCATCGTTTCGCTTGACAACATACCTGAAATTGACGTGATCTTGGAAGACATGCTTCTCTCTAAGAGCATCACTACATCCGGTTCTGAACTCGGCTATGCTTTCGTCGTTTCAAACTTCGGCATGGACAAAGTCAACACGTTTGAGATTGCAGTCAAGCTCGACGGAAAGCTTGTAAAGACTATCACAGAAAAGGATAATCTGACGATTGGAGACAATCCAGTTTACTATGTTGACCAGATAACTATTCCGGCAGACATCGCTCGCGGACAGCACACACTCAGCGTAGAGCTTGTCACGGTCAACGGCAGAGTTCCAACGGAAGGCAAGGGCGACGACCTTGTTTCAAAGAATTTCATCACTTACGTTGAATCCGACGCTGTTGAACGTCAGCAGTTCCTCATTGAGGAGATGACCTCACACTCTTGCACATTCTGCCCTTACGGCGCAATGCTCATGGAGACTCTTGACGAAATGAGCGATAAGGTAGCCATTGCTTGTGTTCATGGCAATCAGTCTTCTAAGGATCCGTTCAACACTCCAGAGTGTCAGTCTATCCTTGCTTACCTTAACTGCCGTTCATTCCCATCAGCTACTTTCAACCGCATTTATTTTAATGACAATGAAGGTGTTCTGCCGGGAATAGGCTTCAACCAAGGTTATGAACAGATTGCTCAGGAACTCCTTAACATAATGGAGGAACACAGCGCTCCGGCTTTCGCTTCTGTCGATATAGACCAATCTCTTTCTGACGAAGGAAACACGCTCTCTATAAAGGTTAGCGGAAAAGGTGGAGATATTGCCCAGAAACTTCTCGAAGACTACGCCCTCACCGTCTATGTACTTGAGGACAGCCTTAAATATCGTCAGCTGAACAACGGCACTTGGGTTGCTAACTACACTCACAACCACGTGCTCCGCAAGGTGGCAACAGCCATCAATGGCGATGACATCAACTGGACTTCTACTTCTTCTTACGAGAACACATACAGCGTTGCTCTCGACGAAGCATGGGAAAGAAATCAGCTTTCTGTCGTTGCATTCATCAGCAAGCGTCAGCCGCTGAACGATCCTGACATACACGACCTTAGCGTCAGCAACGCCAACAGCGTGAAGCTCTTCAAGGGTGCAGAAGGCGGTGGCAGCACAGGCGGAGAAGACAATAACCGCGCTGATGCCGGTCTCCGCATCACTCCTTTCACCACAAGCACTCAGCTCATGGGTGAAGGTATGTCGCTCAATGCCAAGTACGTAGCCGGTCTGAACTACGGCACAAGCGCACCTGCTATCTGGGATTCTGAGACAAACAAGATCACTAACTTCACAGAATACGAAGAAGGCTCTCTCCATGCCGTGAACAGCAACGGCGTAGCTGTCGGTTCTACTCTCAGCTATGGAGGAAAGGCTCTCGTAGCTCAGGCTGACGGCAAGTCAAAGACTCTCCAGGACAATGGTGGCGAGAACTCTCAGGGTGCTGACGCTTGGTGTATCTCTGACGACGGTAAGACCATCGGTGGTTTCTACTACTATTTTGAATGGACTGACGCCGCTCAGACTGAAGGATTCTTTGCTACATTCCCTTGCGTTTGGCAGGACGAGAAGTGCCTTACACTCTCATATCCTGGCAAGAAGGAAATGGGCTTCAATATCGACGGTGCTGCCGTTCGCTGGATGTCTGCTGACGGCAGCGTTCTCCTTGGCTATCTCGTTGACGACAAGGCTACTTGGCCAGCAGTTATCTGGCGCAAGAATGCCGCTGGAGGCTACGACTGCGAACCAATCTGCAAGGACTACTTCGAGGCTGGTTTCAAGCAGGGCAAGCCTTACATGCTCTTCACACCTCAGGCTCTCAGCGAGAACGGCGAATGGGTAACCATCAGTCTTCAGGAGGAGTTTGACGACAGCAACTTCAACACCCCTATGCCTCCTACTCAGATTGCTCGCTACAACCTTAAGACTGGCAAGCTCGAGATTCTCAATATCAACGACCAGAAGTTCTCGGCAAGTGCCATCTCTGACGACGGTTCTGTGCTTCTCTATACTGAGATTGACGGAATCTTCGGTCGCGTAGGTTATCTGTGGAAGGCTGGCGAAACAACTGTTTCATGCCTCGACGATATGCTCATCAAGATCAAGGGTATGCCAGACTTCGGTGCAAACGTACCTGCTGCCTTCGCTGCTGACGGCAAGACATACATGGGCTTCGGTATCGACCAGGATGCAAACATCTTCTCTTATGTTGTAAGCATTGACGAAATGGACAAGGCAATCAACGGCATCCTGCCTCTCGCCGTAACTCCTTCTCCTATCGTTCGTCCAGGCATATTCACCATCACTGGTCGTCAGGTTCGCGACATGAAGCAGCCTGGCATCTACATCGTGAATGGCAAAAAAATAATGGTTAAGTAAATCCAACATTTGCACAAAGGGGGTAACCTCTTTGTGCAAATTAACCTAAAAACAATTAAGAATATGAAAATAACTTTACGTTCATTAATGCTCGCTCTCACAGTGTTAATCTGTAGTGCAGCAAACGCTCAGCTCCCTGAAGGCTTTATACCTTGTCCTGTCACTGACCTGAAGGTTAAGGTTGTTAAGGCTGACGACAAGAACAATGTTGAGCTCAGCTTCAAAGCTCCTACAGAAATGATTAGCGAGATGGACTACACAAAGCAGGCTCTCGCAGCACCTATCACTCGCATCGAGGTTCTCCGCTCTGAAGGCAATATGGCTGAATATCAGGTGCTCCACACATTCGAATCCCCTGCTGCGGGCGAAGCTCTCACATATACTGACAAGGACGTTGCTTTCGGCGTTTACGACTACATGGTTCAGGTTTATGTGGACGAGGCTATGGACTGGGCTAATCCTGAGAACGTAATCATCGGCGAACTCCCTGCCGACCTCGACTTCGACGCTTTCACTGCCGAGGCTGACGCAAAGGATCCTTATAAGGTCATTCTCACCGTCACCCTCCCAACAAAGAACAGCAACAGCCAGAAGCTCACAATGCCTATCACAAAGGTTGAGTTCGGAGAGTTTGGCCCTATGAGCTTTGAGCCAGATGTGTTCTATACTGAGACTGAAGCTGACATGCTCATCCCAGGCACAAAGATTCAGTACATCATCGACAAGGCCTCTGACGGCATCCACACTTACTCTGTTCAGGTCTTCACTGCTACAGGTGGTAACTACCCTGCTTCAAAGGAAGTCTTCATCGGAAAGGATAAGCCGGGCATGGCACAGAACGTCACTGCTACAGAAACTGCTTCTGGCATCATCGTTAAGTGGGAAGCTCCTACTGTCGGCATGAACGAAGGCGATATGGGCAATCCTGCCAACTTCACTTACACAGTTCGTCGTGGTGCTGATGCTTACGACGAGAGCGCAGTCGTCATTGCTGAAGACATCAAGAAACTTTCTGTTATCGACAAGACTGAGTTCACAGAGGAAAGCCGCTTCGTTTATCTCGTTACCGTTAAGAGTCCTTACGGCGAAAGCTACTCAGCAGCATCTAATGAGCTCACCGTAGGTCCTGCAGCACAGCTTCCTTACTCAGAGAACTTCGACGTTCCGCTCGACCAGTGGGGCAACACAACTACTGAGCATTCTACATGGACTAAGGAGACAACAGGCTTCTTCCCTGCATGGCAGATTGGTCAGAACACGTTCGTGGGCGAGAAGCAGGTTGACCCACACAGCGGTGCAGGTCTTCTCTATGCTTTCTACAACAGCTGGGGAACAACAAACCAGACTGACGCCTTCACTTCTGGCAACATCAATTTCTCTGCCTCTAAGGCTCCAACCCTCACCTTCTGGCTCTACGACGTAGCACAAGGCGGTTCTGACGTTTCTCTACAGATTCAGGCCACTACTGATGACGCCACATTCGCTACAGCAGAAACCATTGCTATCGGCAATGCTACCGAAGATGGCTGGCGCGAGGTTAGCGTTGCGCTTGATGCTTTGGGAGGCGCAGAAAAGGGTAAGGTTCGCTTCTTCTCTAAGGCAAAAGGTGCAAACTGCATTCCTGTTATCATCGACGACATCCTCATCAAGGAAGACGTCACTGCCATCCATTCTCTTAACGCATCTGCCGCATCTGCCGAGGCAACATTCAACCTCGCCGGTCAGCGCATCTCAACCACATATCGTGGCATCGTTATTAAGAATGGCAAAAAGGTAATGGTTAAGTAAATGACTCTCTAAAAAGCATCATGTAGGGCGAGGAAATCCTCGCCCTACATGATACGCAAAAAATATATCATTGCCTTAACCTTTAATTTTTCACTTTAAATCATCCCTCATACATCAAAAAATCATAAATGTCCCGTCTTCTCCTCTTTTTCTTCCTCCTCTTCCCTCTCCTTGGCACAGCTCAGGAGAAGGTTCCGTTCAACGGTATTATAAAAGACATTACGGGTAAGCCGATAAAGAATGCCCGCGTGTATGTCAGCAATCCCCAACTCTATGCCTCAACAGACAAGCAGGGACGCTTCGGACTGACCGACGTGAAGCCCGATGATGTTCTGCATGTAAAGGTAAAAAAGGCGGAATATGAAATTCCTGTGGAGGGGAAGAAAAGCATTGTCATCATTGTTGCCGAAGACTTCCGCCTCAGCGAAACCACTGAGAGTCAGGATCTTGTAGATATTGGCTACGGCTTCGTAAAGCGTCGCGAGCATACTATGCCAAGCAATACCATCACAGGCGAAGAACTAGTACGCACTGGACAGACAAACATCCTCAACGCTCTTGCAGGAAAAGTGCCGGGACTGAACATCAGCACAAACAATCGTCCTGGAGGCGAAGCTTCCGTGAATATCCGTGGCATACAAAGCATCAATCTCCCAAGCACACCATTGTATATCGTTGACGGCATGGAGCAGAGTTCCCTCATGCATATCAGCCTCTATGATGTTGACTACGTGGAGATCATGAAGGACGCCTCCATCTACGGTTCCCGCGGTGCTAACGGTGCCATCATAGTACATACGAAGAGGAAATAACAATCATTCCAATGAAGATATGATTTTACAGGCAATACTGAAACTATTGTTTTGCCACGTTGTTGGCGACTTTCTTTTCCAGAACGAATACATAGCCAAGGGCAAAGCGAACAACTGGTATCTACTGTTTGTTCATTGCGTATTATACGCCTTACCATTCTATCTTTGCTTCGGATGCTGCTGGCAACTATTGGTAATCGCCCTACTCCACTTCCCTATTGATGCCATGAAATCAAGATGGAGATTAATCAATGAATTCACAGACCAAGCGTTACACTACCTCTTATGTCTGACATTCCTGATATGATCTTCTTTCTAGAGTGTTTGTATGTTGTCACACATTTTGACTGACTGACCGACTGACTGAGATTTTTGCAACAAAAAAGGTCCCAGCCTACGAGAGTAAGCCGGGATCAATATCAATATCAATAACTAACCTTATTAAAAAAAATGAATGTTTCTATTAAAAGCGATAGCCGAGAGAGAATTGTACAGAGGTATTGCGCGCACTGAGATTCTTGTCCTTGAATACGCTTAACAAACCACAGTTGATACGAGCATCGAGAACTACATTCTTGTATTCGTAAGAGACACCGGCAGGAAGAGAGAGATCAAAAGACTTTACTGTTGCGTTTCCACCGACCATTTCGCTCACTGTCTTCAGGTCAACACTTACTCCGTTTGCGGAAGCTTTGTCGTTAACCTTGAAACCAGCTTGAACACCTGTCTTGATAGCAAGACCTTTGGCTAAATAGGCATTCGCCATAACAGGAATATTCACATAGTCAATGCAGAGGTCTGTGTTCTTAACCTTGCATCCTTGCTGTGAATACATTACACCAGCAGAGATACCGCATTTATCATTGCACATATAGAGAGCTTCGGCGCCTACATTGAGACCTATTTTATTGTCCATGGTTACGTTCTTTTCACCCTGAAGATTCGAAATGTTTACACCGACCATTGGAGTTACTGTGATGCTACCTGAAGCAGGAGTCTGAGCTTTTACACCTGTTGCTGAACAAATGAATACGAATGCGATTGCGAAGATTGAAAGAAACTTTTTCATAATGTTTTGATTTTTTTAGAGTTAATGTTTCTGAGTTTATTTTTTGTTTGTACTATAGATTTGTTATTTAGTGCCATGCTGAGCGAACGACATAACAGTTAGAAACTGGGTAGAGTGACTGATAGTTTGACACCTGCTTGTTTGCTTCAGTTACATACTTAATAACGTTCTTCATTGTTGCGATAATCTTTTTCATAATGTTTGAGTTTTTAAGAGTTAATGTTTTTAGTTTTGAGTTTAATGATTTTAGTTCTGAGTTTAATGATTTTAAGTTTTTGGGTTTTGTTATTGTAGGGCGAGGATTTCCGAGCCGCGATTCAGGATTTATTTCCGCAAACGGCTCGGAAATCCTCGCCCTACGTTTTCTGAGTGCAAAGGTATGAGGTTTTGAAAAGGTTTCCCAAACAAATTATGAAATGGTTTCGGACAAATCGTGAACTTCATGTCAAGTACGTTCTTTTCACAGGATGTACGTGTTTTTGTGGAGAATATAGAGTGAGATTCGCAAAAATAACCTGAGTGATTTGTTTAGCTCTCTTAGTGGAAACGACGCCCCATGGCGCATTCTATGTTAATCACCAAGCGTTTTGGCGACTTTCGTAACCGTTCTTGATGCAGTTAGCTTCTTTTCGGTTAATCCGTTCTCCATTATGCTGTTTTTGCAAATATTCTGTCTTCTT
>JAZRYU010000112.1:0-2980 GCA_045600885.1 Prevotella sp. | reverse complement strand
AGACTGATGGGTGACATCAACGAATAAACAACTAAAGATTATGGGCAAGCACGAACAATTACAGATATTCCAGTCACATAAAGTACGTTCAGTTTGGGACGATGAAAAGGAACAATGGTATTTCTCTGTTGTTGATATTGTAGCAGTTCTGACTGATAGCGGCAATCCGACAGATTATATCAAGAAAATGCGTAGGCGCGACCCAGAACTCGCCAAAGGGTGGGGACAAATTGTCACCCCCCTTTCGTTAGTTACAAACGGTGGCAAGCAGAGAACGAATTGCGCCACAACAGAAGGAATCTTCCGCATCATCCAAAGCATTCCTTCTCCTAAGGCAGAACCTTTCAAGAAATGGATGGCGCAAGTGGCGGCTCATCGCCTTGACCAGATGCAGGATCCGGAACTAGACATCCAGCAAGCCATAGAAGATTATCGTCGCCTGGGATACGATGAGAAGTGGATTAACCAGCGCATCAAGACCATAGAGATTCGTAAAGGGCTTACTGACGAATGGAAGCGTGGAGGTGTGAAGGAGAACGAAGAGTTCGCTTTGCTTACCGACTTGATGTCAAAAACGTGGAGTGGCATGACTACAAAGGAGTATAAGCATCACAAAGGACTCCGCAAGGAAAATCTGCGCGACAACATGACCAATCTAGAACTCCTTCTGAATGCTATTGCCGAGGAAACTGCAACGCAGATTTCGCGCGAACGCAATCC
This sequence comes from Prevotella sp., assembly GCA_045600885.1. GTDB lineage: Bacteria > Bacteroidota > Bacteroidia > Bacteroidales > Bacteroidaceae > Prevotella. The sequence continues at coordinate 2,260 of JAZRYU010000112.1, read as the reverse complement.
CGAAGGCTTGCGCCAGAATGCAATCGTGGCTAAGGAGGGTGCTGATGTTGCCAAGAGCACGCGCGATGATATTGAGCAACGTCTTGGTCATACCATCATCAGTGCAGAACGCGCCATCGACCATACGAATCCCGAGGGCATGCTTCCTCTCAATGATCCTACACAATTCAACGAAGAGTAGCAAAGGACTCACCCTAGTCCGAAGTATATGAACAAATTGTTTCCAAAACACGAAGCTGCAGAATCAAACGAATCACAGGGACAGATACTGTGTTAGAAAACAATCTCGCCTGTGAGAAACAAACGTAATGTAAAATCAACCAATAAACAACATAATCAAAATGAAAAAATTATCTATTATCCTTTCTTTCCTTCTGGTAGCCACTATGGCTATGGCGCAGCAGAACCTGCGTGAGGGCTATGTAATAACTCTGCAAGGCGACACGCTGCGCGGAATGATTGACTTTCGTACATCTGCGATGAACACAAAGCGATGCGTGTTCAAGCGGGATGGTGAGACGGAGTTCAAGACTTATCTACCGGGCGAGATTGACAGCTACCGCTTCACGAACAACGGCATCTACTACGTCTCAAAAAATGTTAAGAACGATGCTGGCAGTCGCGAGATGGTGTTTGCGGAATACATTCTTCGCGGAAACATGAGCCTCTATCAGATAGGCGAAGACGAGATGCTGATCGTAGATGAAGACGGAAACGAAGCGACATTCTCGTTGGACAAGGCGAAGAACGCCCTGAATGCCGACGAGCTGCGTGCCGAGATAGGCGATGCATGGCGAATGCTCGGCAAGAGCGAGAAGGCTGCCGACATGATACTGAGACTCAGCAAGAACCGCGACAACACGAAGAAGGCGGTCATGACATACATTGACGATGTCTGCACGGATGGTCATTGCGAGGTGTTCGAATACCAGAACCTCACAACTCCAAAGGAGGACAGAATGATACATCCATGGGTAAAGGTCGGCGGCAAGATTACGCAGTATAAGTTATGGAACGGATCTTCACTGAGCGGCTTTGCGCCACAGGTGTCTGCTGGTGTGGATTTCCATTTCAACCGCATAACAAAGGGACTCATGTTCAGTGCAGGTCTGTCCTACGAACCGGGCAAAGCTTCTCGCGACGCCAACCAGTTCTTCCAGGGCGAACCAAGCGTGGCTCTAAACGGCAGTCATGATGTAGAGGTCAAGCACAATCAGTTGGACATTACGGTAGGTCCCGGCTATCAGTTCCAGACGGGACCACTGAAGACAGGCATCAGATGCGGATACATCTTCCGTCTGGCTGCCCGGAAGTTCAACTACACCACTGCCAGTTACCACTATAGAGGCGCTGGCTACGAAAACAAGATCGAGATGACAAACAATGAATTGCAGTTTGAATCCGGTCGTCAGCACGGATTCTATGCTGGTGTTGGCGTAGAATATCCTATGAAGAGCTTTTCCATTGTCTGCAATCTAGATTATATATACGACAACAATGGTGGTCCAAGTGTATTCGATGGCAAGACCAAGAAGAATATCACTCAGGATGTCACACAGAACGCCGTGTGTCTATCAGTGGGTGTGAAGTTCTGATACGTATGTCGCACCTTTCGACGTTTCATGCGTAGGGAATGAGATGGTATAATCCTCTTGTGGAAAGTGTGGAATATGTAGAAATCAAAATAGTTGCAAAAATGTTTGGCGGTTAAATAAATAATGACTAATTTTGCAGCCATAAACACTATATAATAGCATCATAAACTATTCTCATGCAAGCACTTACACACGAAAGATACGCAAACTTCTATACCGACTTTGCTTTCAAGAAACTGTTTGGAACAGAAGCAAATAAGGAATGTCTTATCAGTTTTCTCAACGCATTGTTTGACGGCAAGGAGGAAATCACCGACCTTACCTACCTCAACGTTGAGCATCTCGGCCCTGCCGCTTCTGAACGCAAGGCTGTGTTTGATGTGCTTTGTGAGAATCCGCAGGGGGAGAAGTTCCTTATTGAGATGCAGAAGGCTGAGCAAGAATACTTCATAGACCGCAGCATATACTACTCTACATTCCCAATACAGGAGCAAGCACCGCAAGGCAAGTGGAACTTCAAGTTGCAGAAAGTCTATACTATAGGTATCCTCAACTTTGTTTTTGACGATACGGATGACGAATACCTGCACCATGAGGTGAAACTGATGGATACGAAGAAACACACCGTCTTCTATGACAAATTGACGTATGTATATCTTGAGATG
>JAZRYU010000111.1:0-40995 GCA_045600885.1 Prevotella sp. | reverse complement strand
CATCGTTACAAACAACAACAATGGTGGTCTTCCTATCGCTAAGTGGACTCACTTCCGCACAGGTGAATACGAAAAGGTCGTAACTGGTCTTCACGATGGTATCAACCTCCGCTTGATGCGTTACGCTGACGTTCTCCTCCGTGCTGCTGAGTGTATCAACGAAACTGGTGGTAAAGCAGAAGAGGCTGTCAAGTTTATCAACATTGTTCGCCATCGTGCTAACCTTCCAGATCTTGACTATAAAGTTTTCGAAAACCAGCCAGACAAGCTCTTCGAGCAGATTGCTAACGTAGAGCGTCCAAAGGAGTTCGGTTGTGAATACGGTCGTGGTCTTGACCTTCTCCGTTGGGGTTGGTTCCATGATGAGAGCCGTCTCCAGCAGCTCAAGGAGCATGGTGCTTTCAATCTCTGGACAAAGGCTGCTTACGAAGAAGGTACTATCACTTACACTCCAAAAGATGCTGTTGATTACGCTTCACGCTCAAAGAGTTCTTTCGACAACTATCTTCCAGGTCATGAGTTCCTCCCAATCTATCAGTCAACTCTGAATGATAACTCTAACCTCGTTGGAAACTCAGCTAACAGAGGTTACAACAACTCAAGTTACTTCCTCAAGAACTATAAGGTTCGTCCAGTGGCAAAATAAATAGCCGCTCATAAGTAATTTTTAATTATCAAGAATTAGTGAATTTGAGAATTTACCTGCAAAAGTTCTCTTATTCTCCAGAATTCCAAAGAATTATAAGAACATAGAAATTAAATTCACTAATTCTAGATTATAAAAAAACATATATAAATAATAATTGATAATTATATGAAATATCTAAATAAATTAGCAACTCTCCTCTTCTCAGCATCCTTCGGTGTGCTGGCGATGACAAGTTGCGAGGGAGGTGAACTCTACGATGTTGCCTCTCCAGACTGGTTGCAAGAGAAGATTGACTCTATCGAAGCCAACAAGCCTTCTAGTACAGAAGAGATTGATGGTCTCATGGAAGATGTTTACACCATCGGTGCTGTGGATTACTCTACAGGTTGGTGGGCTCAGTTCTCTAAGTACTATGTTGTTCCTAAGGACCAGAAGTGGTATGCTCAGTTCAATCTGAACATCAATCCTGCTGCTTCTAACACATATAAGAACTTCGCTCTCATCATCACTAATGACGTTGATCGTGGTGGCGTAGGCTATGCAGAGTACGGAGCAATCCGTTTCGATAATCAGCCAAGCGGTAACTCTGAGTGGGGTGACTATATCGACCGCAGCTGCGTTGAAAGTTCTCTTACTTTCGGCACAGATACAGATCCAGGTGTTGACAAGCTCGGTGGTCTTGTAACTCTCTCTATCGACCGTACAGATGCTAACCAGTTCATCGTTAAGATGACTAACGGTACTGTTACTAAGACTTACACACAGAAGTCTGCACTTGTTAACCTCAATGCAGATCCTGCAAACGAGAATATCCGTGCATTCCTCGTTCCAGAAGGTTCATACATCGGCTTCCTCAAGACTACTATCGAGCCTATCGGCGGTTGCACTTCAGCAGAGGATAAGCAGCCTCTCTCAATGACTCTCAACAACACTCCTAAGAAGGTGATGGCTGGCACTGACTTCCAGGAGATCGTCAAGAACATCACTGCTACAGTTCAGTTCGAGACAGGCGTTGCTAAGGATGCTTCTAATGCAGAACTCTCATTCGTTCCTGTAGGCGACTTCAACACTGTTGGTGAAAAGAGCATTGTTGCTATCTTCAACAAGACTTACAAGGGCGAGAACTGCGCTTCACCTGTAACTGCAACATTCAAGGTTCAGGTTGTTGATAAGATGTACACTTCTCTCGGTGCTACAGACAACTCTACTGCTTGGTGGGGTGCTCATTCTGCTGACATTCAGGTTGCTCCTGGTGAGACATTCGTTTCTCAGTTCACTAACTACTCTTGTGGTGCTAACAACTGGAACAACTTCTGCGTTGTAATGAGCCGCGCTGATATGAGCGAGTGTGCAGTGGTTCGCGCTGACAACTATGGTTGGGGTGACGGATACGCTGCTTGTATCCATGACGGTAATCAGGGCGACTGGGGCACATGGCTTGCTGCTATGGACGGCGCTAAGGTTACTACTTATGTAACTAACAATGGTGACGGCACTGCTGACATCAAGGCTGTAATGGTTGGCAACAACGGTCAGACTTACACTCAGGAGTACAACGGCATCAACACATTCGCCGCTAACGATAACATCTACTTCCGCTTCACTGTTGACAACTGTCACCTTGAGTTCGACAATGTTGTTGGTAACGAAGACAACTCTACAGGCTGGTGGACAGCTCACTCAGACCTCTACGTTGTTAAGCCAGGTCAGAAGACTACTACTACATTCATCAACCACACTAACGGTGCTACTAACTGGAACAACTTCTGCGTAGTTCTCAACAATGCAGATATGAGCGCTGAGTATGGTGTTGTTCGTGCAGACAACTACGGTTGGGGTTCTGCTTACGATAACAACTCTAACCTCGTTCTCTCTGGCGGTCAGGCAGACTGGGGTGAGTGGCTTGCTGCTATGGATGACGCTCGCGTAACTGTTACTGTATCTAACAATGGTGACGGTTCTGCTGACGTTTACGCTAAGATGCTTGGCAACAACGGTAAGCTCTACGAGCAGTCATATAAGGGTCTCAACCTCGGTGGTTCTACAGACCTCGCCTTCCGTCTGACTATTGAAGGTGGTCACATCATCTTCGACAGCTCAAACGGTGCTGATAAGAGTTTTGCTAAGAGATATTCTCGTCTCAAGTAATAAATCAATTTAATGACATGTAGGGCGAGGATTTCCGAGCCGTTTGCGGGGATAAAACCTGAATCGCGGCTCGGAAATCCTCGCCCTACAATTGTATTTAACGAAAATATGAAACACAAACTAACCTCTCTCGCATTCCTTCTTCTGTCTGGCTTAGCTTTTACGGCTTGTGGAGACGATGATCCTGTTGATCCGACTCCAACTCCTCAGCCAACACCTGATCCTACTCCCGATCCGAAACCAGACCCTACACCTGACCCAACGCCGGATCCTACACCAGAGACATACGTTGCTCCGACTTATCCGGACAACTACACTACCACCACCGGTACGTGGGCACAGCGCTTCAAGTGGAATCTTGCCAATGTCCATGACCCAAGCGTCATGCTTGCTGACGATGGCTATTACTATATGTATCAGACAGATGCTGGCTACGGAAACCCTCATGAAGCAGACGTTGTGAACAACAAGCACGGACACTTCTACTGCCGTCGCTCTAAGAACCTCGTTGACTGGGAATTCCTCGGTCCTACCATGCGCGGACTTCCTGCATGGATTCAGGAGAAGCACAACGAGATCCGCAAGGCTATGGGGCTTGGCGAATCTACTCTCAACTATGCCAAGGATGGTGCTGATTCCGGCTTCGGCTACTGGGCTCCTGTTGTTCGCAAGGTGGGTAATGTCTATCGTATGTATTACTCTATCAACATGCCTTCTGCTGGTGTGGTAAACGACAAGATGTCAGCAGCGTCTATTGCTCCTAACGTCATCGGTATGATGGAGACTACTACTCCAGACAAGGTATCCTCATGGGTGGACAAGGGCTATGTCATCTCTCAATATTCTGACAAGGAAAAGAACTACAACGGCGCAAGCGTTTGGGGTGGTTATTGGAAATATAATGCCATTGACCCTACTTACGTTGAGACAAAGGACGGCAAGCATTGGCTTATCTACGGCTCTTGGCATAGTGGTTTCGCTGCTGTGGAGATAGACCCTGCTACAGGTAAGACAAAGGCTACTCTTGGCAATCCTTGGGGCTCTGCTAACGAGGCAGCTTACGGCAAGCGCGTCTTCACTCGCATTGGTGGCGACCGCTGGCAGGGTAGTGAAGGACCGGAGGTGGTCTATCGTGATGGCTATTACTATATGTTCATCGCTTACGGTCAGCTCGCTGTGGCTTACAACACTCGCGTTGTTCGTTCTGCAAATCCTGACGGTCCTTATAAGGACATTCTCGGCAAGGACTTCACTAACGGTCAGGCTGGCGGAAATGCTTATCCTATCCTGACTCACGCCTATAGGTTCGGCAACGATCACGGCTGGGTAGGTATCAGCCACTGTGCCGTATGTGATGACCATAAGGGCAATTATTTCTACGCTTCTCAGCAGCGCTATCCTGAGAACTATCCTGGCATCAATGCCAGCAATGCCATCATGCTCGGTGGTGTCCGTTCTATCGTCTGGACAGAAGACGGCTGGCCACTCGTTCTTCCTGAGCGTTACGGTGCTGTGCCTCAGACTGCCATCACGGAGAATGACCTCATTGGCAACTGGCAGAACATCAACCTCGGCGGATGTACTGACATCTGGGATGCAGGCTGCAAGATCGCTACTTCTGTTGACTTCTCTCTCGGCTCAGACCATAAGGTTACGGCTGATTCCAAGTGGAATGCAGGTGCTTCATGGAGCTTCGATGCGTCAAAGAACATCCTTACCATCAATGGCGTAAAGCTCTACCTCAAGCGTGAACTTGACTGGGAGGCTACCCCTCGCGTTCCTACCATCGTCTATGCAGGCCTCAGCTCAGACAAGAAGACAACACACTGGGGTAAGAAGGTGAAATAAAAGTAATCATGAAAAAACTATTTCTTGCATCATCATTACTGGTCTGTGCCCTCAACATGACGGCACAGCCCAATAACTCCCTCCCTGCAAAGGGAGGGTCATGGACTGCGGACAATGGCAACGGAACATACACCAATCCGCTGCTCTACGATGAGTTCTCCGATCCTGACATCATCCGCGTCGGCGATGACTATTATCTTGCAGGAACAACTATGCACACCGTTCCTGGCGTGAACATTCTCCATTCAAAGGACCTTGTCAACTGGGAGCAGATTAGCTATTGCTTTGACCGCTTTGATTTCCCTGAAGACCGCTTCTCCCTGAAGAATCATGAGGAGATTTACGGTCAGGGCATTTGGGCTCCTTGCATTCGCTATGCCAATGGTCAGTTCTATATCTATTCCAATGTCAACGGCAAGGGACTCCAGTGCTGGACATCAAAGGATATCCACGGACCTTGGAAGCATCATAACATGGAAGGCAGAATATACGACCTTTCCGTCCTCTTTGACGATGACGGCAAGATCTATGCCATCCACGGCTATGGCGAGGTTCATTGCACAGAGCTGAAGTCAGACATGAGCGGACCTATCGAAGAGACTGACCGCATCATCATCCCTAACGGTTCTGCTGTCGGCGAAGGTCATCACATGTACAAGATCAACGGCATGTACTACCTCATCTCTACCGACTATCGTCCTAACGGTCGAACAATCTGCTCCCGCTCAAAGAGCATCTGGGGACCTTACGAGCAGTGTACCATCACTGCCGACGAGACTTTCGGCTATCATCCAGCTCCTCTCACTCAGTGGAAGGGACGCATCGTGCCTGACGGCTCTAAGTTCGCTCTTGGTCCTGAGGACAAGAATGCCGTGGCAGCAGGAAACATTCATCAGGGTGGTATCGTCCAGACGCAGAAAGGCGAGTGGTATGCTCTGCTTATGATGGACTTCCACAGCGTAGGTCGCACCGTAACACTTGCTCCTATCACATGGAAGGAAGGCTGGCCAATGATTGGTCTTGAAGGCAATCTCGGTCGTGCGCCACGTACATGGACAAAGCCTGAGATGCCACGCAAGCTCAACATCGATCCGGAGGAAGACCGCCAGTTTGCTCCTCATGCTGCTTACGAGCGCAACGAGAACTTCAACGGCAAGCAGTTGGGAAGAGTTTGGCAGTGGAACCATAACCCAGAAGAAAAGATGTGGTCATTGAGCGGCGGTAAGCTGAATCTGAAGACTATGCCGGCAGAACAGCTTATGTGGGCTCGCAACACTCTCACTCAGCGTGCTATCGGTCCTCGTTCTATCTGTACAGTAGAACTTGACATCACAAAGCTCAAGGATGGCGACGTTGCCGGTCTAGGCAATATCAATGTGCCTTGCTCTTGGGTTGGTGTTGTGAAGGATGGTAAGACTCTTGTGCTTCAGTGCTTTGAGCAGCTTACAAACGACACTGTTCGAGCTGATATTCCTGCTTCTACAAAGGTGATCAGGCTTCGCATCAACGGCGATTGGGACAATAACAACATCCAGTATGCCTACAGCCTTGACGGTAAGGAGTTCAAGACCGTTGGTCGCGTTCAGCCACAGTCTTATCAGCTCTGCACATTCCAGGGCGGCAGAATCTCTCTCTTCGCCTTCAACAAGAAAGGTAAGAATGGTGGTACAGCACTCTTCGACAACTTCACTTGCGTGGAACTTGATGCCGACCGCAGCGGAAACATCCCTTACGGCAAGACCGTACAGATTATAAACCTCGCTTCAGGCAAGCCTATGTTTGCCATGCCTCACGGTATGCTCTACGACACAGAAAACGTGCGCGAAGCTCCAGAGCAGGGACAGGCTATGACTGACGATAAGGCAAAGGCTGGCAAGGATCCTCTCACGCTGTTCCGTCTTGTTGACCGTGGCAACGGTAAGGTCGTGCTGCAAAGTTCTGACGGTCGTTACGTCTGTGTGAAGGGCTTCGGCATTCCTGGCGATGTCTGCCTGACAAAGGATGCTGATAGGGCTGAGGAGTTCATGTATCAGGACTGTCTGAACCACGAGTTTATGCTTCTCTCCATGCGTAATCACCTCTACCTCGGAAAGTCGCCTACGACTGGCAGCCCATACTCAATGGACTTCAAGGGCGCTGACCCAGCCCGACTTAATGGAGCTGTGTTCCGTTGGGAGGAATAAGTCAGTGAACTTGCAGTATATAAAAGTAGGACTATATAAGTAGGAGTATATATGTAGGGCGAGGATTTCTGAGCCGTTTCGCGATATAAAACCTGAATCGCGGCTCGGAAATCCTCGCCCTACTTTTATTTAGATTACGTCGTTAAAGACTTAGAAACGGTAGCCGAGAGTTACCTGGAACACGCTGTTGTGTCCCTTTTTGCCATCTTCCTTAGCGATGTTTGAAACACCCCAGTTGTAACGAGCGTCAAGAACGATCTTGCTGAACTCGTAAGAGATACCGATTGGAATAGAGATGTCTAAAGATTCCAAGTCTTCTCTAGTTCCTGAAATACCATTGCCGCCCTTCTCAAACTTAATTTCCTCGTTCACCTTGAAACCTGGCTGAATACCGAGCTTGATAGCGAGACCTGGGTAAACATACTCGTTGAGCATGATAGGCACGTTAATATAGTCTGCTTTGTATGTAGCAGTGATGCCAAGAGCTTCCTGCTTAGAACCCTGCTGAGAGTACATCACACCACCAGAGATACCCATCATATCGTTGAACATGTAGAGAGCCTCTGCACCGATAGCGAAGCCTACCTTTGTCTTGTTGTGATCAGCACCATCGATAGTAGAGATGTTTACACCTACCTTTGGAGCAATTGAAAAACCAGGAGCTGGAGTCTGTGCGCTTGCAGCGAGTGAGCATACTGCCATCACTGCCATAATAAAGAACTTTTTCATAATTTCAAGATGATTTTATTGTTAAACAAGTTGATTATTACTGCAAAAATAAGTTTTTTTGGCTTATCGTGCAAAGAAATATAGTTGAAATAACTCTTTTTCCCCCTAATAATTGATTTATTTGCGCATTTCTTGCTGCCTGTGTGCAATGATTATGCCTTCTTACTACCTGTCATGTTTTGACTGACTGAACTTGTATATCAATACCATTTTTTTTATTTTTTTTCGTGAAAATTTGTAGAAATAAAAAAATATATGTACTTTTGCACCCGGTAGTGTTCTCTATGGATTTTTTTGTCCCGAAAATGTTATCTGTAGAATACACTCTTCTTCCGTATGAAGATTTGTTCTAATATATGTATAACTAAAAAACAGAATCATGAAAAAACAAATGACCCTATTGTTGTCACTTTTCGCAGTGATAATGATGATGACAGGTTGTAAACAACCTAGTATCACAGGCTCTTGGAAGGCAAAGAATGCTGATGTCAAGGAAATTTTTGGAAAGTATGTTGCTGCCCAAGATGCAGAATTGAAAAGTGCAACTTTTGAACTTGACATCAATGACGCAACCCTTACCGAGAAGTCTAATATGTTATTGGAAGGTTCTTCTGATGGAATCAATGTTAAAGTTGATGTTTATCTGGAGATCCGTTACAGCTATAAGCGTGAAGGCGACTTAGTGAAGATGGAATACATTTCACATAACTTTAAAATCAATGACGTAAATTTTGATGCAGAAATAGAAGCTGCTTTGGCTGAAGCTGGTACATCTAAGAATGAGATAAAAGATGCGATGATGGCAGAAATGAAGAATGATGATTCCGACATAGATAAGACTAGTTCTTTCTTAATCAAATCAATAGAAGAAAACAGAATGACTATTGAAGACGAAAGTGGTTTGTTGGAGTTACTTCGAACAAAATAAACATCGGCTGAAGAAAGTCCAGCTATTTCCTTATAACAAAAAGGAGCGGTACCGAAATGGTACCGCTCCTTTTCTGTAGTATGTTTGTAGGGCGAAGATTTCTGTGCCGCCCTATAAGCTTATTTCTATTATTAGCCAATCCACTTAACGTAAGCGAAGTCCTGACGGTGTGGGAGGAGATTGTTCTTAGGGAACATACGAACGGCAGTCTTGTAAGAACCTGCGTGTGATGCCTCAGAGATTGTCTCGAATGTGTAGAGATTGCCTTCCTTCTTAACGAGGTTGAATGGGTGTACGGCACGAATCTTGTCCTCACCGTTAGCATCAGTCTTGATAGCAACGAACTCGAGACCTACTGCATCGTCAAGACCCTGCTCGTCGATAGTGAATGAAATCTTGTACTTCTTACCAGTCTCCATGCCAGTAGCTGGAACCTCAGTAGTGTGAGCAACAACGTTGATGTTGTCCCAACGCTCAGCAACGAGTTCCTTCCAAGCTGCGATTTCCTTAGCCACCTGGTTGTTGTTAGCCATGAGCTTAGCAGCACGCTCAGCCTGTGGGCAGTAGAAACGAGTGTAGTAGTCGTCGAGCTGACGCTTCATTGTGTAGTGAGGAGCGATCTGAGCGATAGAGTTCTTGATAACCTTCAACCAACCCTCTGAGTAGCCCTTCTTGTTCTTGTTGTAGTAGAGAGGCATGATCTCGTTCTCAAGGAGACCGTAGATGGTAGCAGCATCGAGCTGATCCTGGTAACCCTGGTTCTGGTAAGTACGCTTCTCTGTGAGAGCCCAACCAGCACCTTCGCGGTAACCTTCGTACCACCAACCGTCAAGAACTGAGAGGTTTACAACACCGTTCATCTCTGCCTTCTCGCCTGATGTACCAGAAGCCTCGAGAGGACGAGTTGGAGTGTTCATCCAGATATCAACACCTGAAACGAGGCGACGAGCAAGACGCTGGTCGTAGTCCTCGAGGAAGATGATCTTGCCGAGGAACTCTGGACGCTGAGAAATCTCGTAAATCTTCTTGATCAAGCCCTGGCCAGCACCGTCAGCTGGGTGAGCCTTACCTGCGAAGAGGAATGTAACAGGGTAGAGAGGGTTATTTACGATCTTAGCGAGACGCTCAAGGTCAGTGAAGAGGAGGTGAGCACGCTTGTAAGTAGCGAAACGACGGCAGAAACCGATAGTAAGACCGTTAGGGTTGATCTTCTCGAGGAGAGATACAACGCGTGAAGGGTCGCCCTGATTCTTGAGCCATGTCTCACGGAACTTAACCTTGATGTAGTCAGCGAGCTTAACCTTAAGAGCCATACGAGTAGCCCAAAGTTCATCGTCTGGACAGTTGTAGATGCCCTGCCAGAGGTCAGCGTTTGACTGATCGTTATAGTAGTTAGCGTCGAGATACTTAGCGTAGATCTTGCGCATTTCTGTAGCACACCATGTTGGGAAGTGAACACCGTTAGTAACGTAGCCTACAGAGTTCTCTTCTGGGAGGTAGCCGTTCCAGATGCCAGCGAACATCTTCTGTGATACCCAGCCGTGGAGCTTAGATACACCGTTTACGCCCTGGCAAGTGTTGATAGCGAAAGTTGACATAGAGAACTTCTCGCCCTTGTCGTCTGGGTTTGTACGACCCATACCGATGAACTCGTCCCAAGAGATGCCGAGGAGCTGAGCGTAGCCACCCATGTACTTGCCGAAGAGAGCCTCGTCGAAGTAGTCGTGACCAGCAGGAACTGGAGTGTGGCAAGTGTAAAGACCAGAAACGCGAACGAGTTCCATAGCCTGGTTGAAAGTGTAACCTTCCTTGATGTAGTCAACGAGACGCTGTACGTTAGCGAGAGCAGCGTGACCTTCGTTACAGTGGTAGATATCCTTCTTGATGCCGAGAGCCTTGAGAGTGAGCACACCACCAATACCGAGGAGAATCTCCTGCTTGAGACGGTTCTCCCAGTCACCACCGTAGAGAGCGTGAGTGATAGGACGATCGTACTCAGAGTTGAGTTCGTTGTCAGTGTCGAGGAGGTAGAGAGAGATACGACCTACGTTAGCACGCCATACGTATGCGTGAACAGTGTAGTTCATGTAAGGAACGTCAACAACGAGTGGGTTTCCGTTCTCATCAAGCTGACGCTCGATAGGAAGAGTATTGAAGTCCTGAGCATCGTAAACGGCAATCTGCTGACCATCCATAGAGAGGCTCTGCTTGAAGTAACCGTAACGATAGAGGAAACCAACTGCACACATGTCAACATTTGAGTCAGAAGCCTCCTTGAGGTAGTCGCCAGCGAGCATACCGAGACCACCAGAGTAGATCTTAAGTACCTGAGAGATACCATACTCCATACAGAGGTAAGCTACAGAAGGACGAGAAGCGTCTGGCTTAACATCCATGTACTCACGGAAGAGCTTGTAGAGGTTGTTGACCTGCTTCATGAGGTCCTTGTCCTTAGTGATTTCCTCGAGGCGCTGGTAAGAAAGGCGCTGAAGGAGGAGTACTGGGTTGTGCTCAACCTCTTCGTAGAGGTCTGCATCGAGAGCACGCCAAAGGTCGCGAGCTTCATAGTTCCAAACCCACCAGAGGTTGTGAGCTATTTCGTCGAGACACTTCAGTGATTCAGGGAGGTTAGACTTTACAGCAGTCTCCTTCCACTGAGTGGCGTTAACGTAGTTTGCTTTGATTTTCATAATGTTTATATATAATTATATGTTATATTCAATGTGATTGATGACTTTTTATTTTATCAAGAATTTGTGAATTAAAGAATTTCTCTAATTAATTACACTTCTCTTGAATCCAAAAGAATTACAAGAAAATTTAAATTCTCAAATTCACTAATTCTTGATTAATAACTTACTTCTTGAGCACTTTCTTGCGGGCATCTGCCTTAGTGAGTGCGATGTCGTAAGCCTTGTAGTAATACTGGATGAACTCGCTCCAGAGAGCCTTCTTAGAAAGCTTCTCGGCAGCAGCGCGACACTTCTTGCGGTCAGCATCTGACATGAGAGCGTATTCAACGACAGTATCCTTAATATAATCGGCAACCTCAGAGAAGTTGTAGTCTGTACGATGGATAACCTTCACGCCGTCCTTGAGCTCGCCGTAATGACCGAACACAGAGTTTGCCCAAAGGCCGAAGCCGGCGAGGTCGGTTGTGATACATGGCACCTTGAACGCAACAGCCTCAAGCGGAGTGTAGCCCCATGGCTCGTAGTAAGAAGGATAGATGCAGAGGTCGTTGCCGAGAACAACATCGTAATACTTCATGTCAACGATGCCGTCTTCGCCTGTAAGGTAGCAAGGGAGGAAGATGATCTTCACGCGGTCTTCCTTGCGATTCCACATATCAAGATACTTGAGCTGGCTGAGAACGTTGTCGTGTGACATGTTGTGGAGCCAGTGAGTGATGAGTGGGCAGTCAAGAGCTGTGTCAAAAGTCTTCTTCTGCTTAAGACGCTCCTGAAGGTCCTGACGAGGTTCGCCAACCCATCCCGGAACTTCGATGAAGGCAAGAATCTTCTTGTCAGCGATGCGCTGGTCACGGAGAAGGCGGTTCATTGATTCGATGAATACGTCAACACCCTTGTTGCGGAACTCGTAGCGACCAGAAGTAGAAACAACGATTGTGTCCTTGTCGTAAGTCTCGCCTGTGAGAGCGTTTGCAATCTCAAAGATGCGCTTGCGGGCAGCGTTGCGCTTGCGAGTAAAGGTAGCACCACGTGGCACGAAGTCATCCTCGAAACCGTTAGGCAGAACAACGTCAACCTCCTTGTCCATCAACTCCTTACACTCGCGTGCAGTGATGTCAGAAACGGTTGTGAAGCAGTCAACGTGCATTGCAGTCTGCTTCTCGATAGAGTGCTTGCTCTGCATGTTGAGCTCGCCAGCCATCTGATCGCCGTTGTAAGCGAAGAGATAGTCGTAGAGAGGCTTGTTGTTGCCCGCGATAGAACGACCGATAGAAGTGGCGTGAGTAGTGAATATAGTACCAATCTGCGGAAGCTTCTTGTTGATATAGAGAGCTCCGAGACCTGTCATCCATTCGTTAGCCTGATAGATGCAGGCTGTATCGTCGTCGAGACAGAAATTGTAGAAGCTTTCCACAACGAGAGCAGCAGCGTAAGAGAACATGGAAGCCTCATCATAGTCACCATAAGCGTGGAGAGAGTCAACCTGATAGTTCTCCCAAAGCCAACCGTAGATTTCGTTCTTCTTTACGAAATAAGGCTGGAAGTCAACGAGCACAGCAATCGGTTCGCCAGGAATAGTCCAACGACCCACCTTCACAACAAGACCTTCTTCTTCAGCCTTCTTGCGCCAGTCTGCCAAAAGCTTCTTGTCTTCCTTGAAATAAGGACATGGTTTTTCGCCCCAACAGTTAGGACCGATAAAAATTACCTTATCCTTATGTGTTTCCTGAAGAGTTTTCGCACGAGTAGAGAGCACGGTGTAAATACCGCCTACCTTATTACATACTTCCCAGCTTGATTCAAAGATATACTCTGGGCTTTTCAATCCTTTTACCATAATATTAAAATCATCGATGATAACAAATCGGCTGCAAAATTATACAAAAAATCCGACCTATTAGCCTAATACTTAATGAAATATGGTCTGTTTTTAACTTTTTTTGACCATTATCAAACTGCTTTTCGGGGCTTGTAAAGTGGATGTTACAAAGTGGAAATGTTTGGAAAGTGCTGAAAATTGACGTGTAAAAGTGGCAGAAGGGCAGGCAGATAGGCGGAAAGTGTTGTGGAAAATCAATTGTTTGGCATAAAATGGGCTTTATTGGTTGCGTAATTGACTGAGAATGTGTAATTTTGCAGCCGCTAAAAGTGTGTGATGTATGCGCGCACTAAAGAAAACTCTTAAATACTAAAAACTGTAATAACTCCTTAATGAGAAACGACAAAAGAAAGAAACCTCAGCAGCAGCACAGAATCAACGAACAGATTCGTGCCAAAGAGGTAAGACTTGTAGGCGAAGACGGCTCTATGGTTATCCCTACACGCCAAGCATTGGACATGGCAAGACAGCAAGAGGTTGACCTCGTGGAAATCTCTCCTAATGCAGACCCACCTGTATGTCGTATCATTGATTACAGCAAGTTCCTCTATCAGCAGAAGAAACGCGCTAAGGAGATGAAGCAGAAGCAGGTGAAGCAGGAAGTTAAGGAAATACGCTTCGGACCTCAGACCGATGAGCACGACTACAACTTCAAGCTTAAGCATGCGAAGGAGTTCCTTGAAGAAGGTAATAAGGTACGTGCGTACGTATTCTTCCGTGGACGCTCAATCCTCTTCAAAGAGCAGGGTGAGGTTCTCCTCCTCCGTTTTGCTAACGACCTGGAAGAGTATGGCAAGGTGGATCAGCTTCCACGCCTTGACGGAAAGAAGATGTTCCTCTACTTGAGTCCGAAGAAGCAGGCTATCCAGAAGAAGAGCCAGCAGAAGCGTGACCGCGAAGAAGCAGAGGCAGCAGCATTGTCAAGCGCAGCAGAAGTGGAGAACGATGACATGCCACAGAATGGCGGCCTCCTTGAGAACGCAAAGGGCGTTGAGGCTCTCCTCAAGCTCAAGGAACAGGCAGGCGAAGAGTAAACATCACGGTGCGTAAAGTCCGCTAAAAACTTTGCCACCATTAATAAATAACTAATTAAAATTTTAACACAATGCCAAAGGTAAAAACTAATTCAGGAGCGAAGAAAAGATTCTCGTTCACTGGTACTGGTAAGATTAAGAGACGTCACGCCTTCCACAGTCACATCCTGACTAAGAAGACTAAGAAGCAGAAGCGCAACCTCGTAGGTTACACTATCCTCGATGGTACTAACACTAAGCAGGTTCGCGACCTTCTTAACCTCCGTTAAATTCAAAGCTGCGCAATGAGGCTGAAGGCTACAACAAGCTGAAGGCTGAGCAGTTTTATCGTTTTAATCAAAACATCTTTTAATCTATTAAATTCTAAGAATTATGCCAAGATCGGTGAATCATGTTGCTTCAAGAGCAAAAAGAAAGAATATACTCAAGCTTACCCGTGGTTACTATGGCGCTCGTAAGAACGTTTGGACAGTAGCAAAGAACACATGGGAGAAAGGTTTAACTTACGCTTATCGTGACCGCAAGAACAAGAAGCGCAACTTCCGCGCTCTCTGGATCCAGCGTATCAACGCTGCAGCTCGTCTCGAAGGCATGAGCTACAGCACTCTTATGGGTGCTCTCCACAAGGCAGGTATCGAGATCAACCGCAAGGTTCTCGCTGACCTCGCTGTCAACAACCCAGCTGCTTTCAAGGCTATCGTTGACAAGGTAAAGTAAAAACTTCGCTTACGGCAAAAACAGATAAAGGCTGACCGTCAGGTCGGCCTTTATTGTTTCTTATCAAACTTATGAAAGAAAAACCGTGAATTATTGTATAATATTCGGTAAAATATTTAATTTTGCACCGCTTTTCTGAATATTTAGTGCATAAACGTGTGAATATTTGGAACGAATAATGAATATTTTGGCAAGATTTAGCCTCTAACCGAAGATTTATGCAAGAAACAACCGAAGAACTCAACCGCAAAGCCCGACTTCAGCAGATACGCATCATACTCGACAGCATGCGTGTGGAGAATCAGGGCGAACTGCTCGAACTGCTCCGGCAGCAAGGCTTTTCTTGCACACAGGCTACGCTGAGTCGCGACTTCCGCTCACTCCATGTGATAAAGCGCAGAACGGCATCGGGAAAACGGTATTACTCAATACAGCATACCAAGGCAGACGCCGAAAGGGCAGGGGAGGGCATGACCTCCGCAGCAGAAGAATCGGGAACGTCAGCCTACGAATCCCTGAATGTCACAGGCTTCCAGTCCATAGCCTTCTCCGGCAATATGGTGGTGATAAAGACTTCGCCGGGATATGCCTCGAGCGTGGCTTACCACATAGACGATTGCAACCTGCCGGAAATTCTCGGCACGATAGCTGGCGATGACACCGTGTTCTGCGTAATGAAGGAAGATACATTGCCAGTGGAACTGATACATAAGATTAATTTTCAACTTAACCAACAATAATAGTACCCTTGAAAGAAGTAGAAGTAATGGTGGCTGACGAAAGCCACGAGAAATATGTAGATACAATCCTCCATACTATCACGGAGGCTGCTAAAGTGCGCGGAACAGGTATTGCTCAGCGCACACATGAGTACGTTGCTACAAAGATGCGCGAGGGAAAGGCTGTTATCGCACTTTCCAAGGAAGGACAGTTCGCCGGTTTTTCCTATATCGAAACATGGGGAAACAAGCAGTATGTTACGACATCCGGCTTGATAGTCCATCCTGACTTCCGCGGTCTTGGTCTGGCAAAGCGTATCAAGGATATGACCTTCACGCTTGCCCGTATGCGCTGGCCTAATGCCAAGATATTCTCGCTTACCAGCGGTGCAGCGGTGATGAAGATGAATACGCAGCTCGGCTATCTGCCTGTAACCTTTGCCGACCTTACGGACGACGAGGCTTTCTGGCGTGGCTGTGAAGGTTGCTGCAATGTGGATGTGCTTCATCGTACAGGCAGAAAATACTGCATCTGCACCGCAATGCTCTTCGACCCAGCCAAGCAGCACGGCGAGGAACAGACGCTGAAGTTCTCAATGGAATCGCTGAAGGAATCTCGTGTTGAAGGTGATAATTAATTTTATCTCGTGTGGAATGTGTGGAAAGTGTGGAAACTTGTCATGTTAAAACTTCCACATTTTCCACAAATTCCACACGAGAATAATAAAAATAACAATTTTCTCCACGAGAATAATAAAAATAACAATTTTCCTCAAGAGAATAATAAAATAACAATTTCCACAAGAAAATTTGTAAATCGTCCAATCATCAAATCGTCAAATCGTCAAATCAATAAATAACAATATGTCAAAGAAGAAAGTCGTAGTCGCTTTTTCAGGCGGTCTTGATACAAGTTACAATGTGATGTATCTCACAAAGGAGATGGGATACGAGGTATATGCAGCATGTGCAAACACAGGTGGTTTCTCTGAGGAGCAGTTGAGGGCTAACGAAGAGAACGCTTACAAGCTCGGTGCTGTGAAGTATGTTACACTCGACGTTACTCAGGAGTACTACGAGAAGTCTCTTAAGTACATGGTGTTCGGCAATGTTCTCCGCAACAACTGCTATCCAATCTCAGTGTCTTCTGAGCGTATTTTCCAGGCTCTCGCCATTGCACGCTATGCAAAGGAGATCGGTGCTGATGCCATCGCTCACGGTTCTACAGGTGCCGGCAATGACCAGATTCGTTTCGACATGACATTCCTCGTTATGGCTCCAGGCGTGGAAATCATCACACTTACTCGCGACCGCAACCTCTCTCGTCAGGAGGAAGTGGACTATCTTAACGCTAACGGCTACTTCGCTGACTTCACTAAGCTGAAGTATTCATACAACGTCGGTATCTGGGGAACATCAATCTGCGGTGGCGAAATCCTCGACTCAAAGCAGGGACTTCCAGAGACTGCTTACCTCAAGCACCCAACAAAGGAAGGCACTGAGCAGCTCAAGCTCGGATTTGAGAAGGGTGAACTCGTGAGCGTAAACGGTCAAAAGTACGACGATAAGATTCAGGCTATCAAGGCTGTTGAGGAAATCGGTGCTTCTTACGCTATCGGTCGTGACTGCCACGTAGGCGATACTATCATCGGTATCAAGGGTCGTGTAGGCTTTGAGGCAGCTGCTCCAATGCTTATCATCGGCGCACACCGTTTCCTTGAGAAATATACTCTCTCAAAGTGGCAGCAGTACTGGAAGGATCAGGTAGCAAACTGGTACGGAATGTTCCTCCACGAGAGCCAGTATCTTGAGCCTGTAAAGCCAGATATCGAGGCAATGCTCGCTTCTTCACAGCGCAACGTTACTGGTGAGGTTACTCTCCAGCTCCGTCCGCTCGGCTTCGAGACAGTTGGCGTTGACTCACCAAACGACCTCGTAAAGAACAAGCTCGGCGAATATGGCGAGACTGCAAAGGCTTGGTCTTCAGAAGACGCAAAGGGCTTCATCAAGGTCACTTCAACAGCCCTCCGCGCTTACTACCTCGCTCATCCAGACGAGGAGAGATAATAGGCGGAAAGTGAAAATCTCGTGTGGAAAAGTACTAATTAATTTTATCTCGTGTAGAAATAGTGGAATATGTGGAAGTTTTAACATGACAAGTTTGCACACTTTCCACACCTTCCACACGAGGATAATAAAAATAACAATTTCCACAAGAATATGAGAAATTGAAAATCTCGTGTGGAAAGTACTAATTAATTTTATCTCGTGTGGAAATTGTGGAATATGTGGAAGTTTTAACATGACAAGTTTCCACACTTTCCACACCTTCCACACGAGGATAATAAAAAATAACAATTTCCACAAGAATTTAAAAGTGCTCGGCTTGAGTACTTGCGAAAATATTGGAAAGGTCCTCATGAGTCAGAAAGATTCGTGAGGGCTTTTCGTAGGAAAACATAAATGAAAATATGGGAGTGTTGATTTCTTTGATTGTATTGTTAGTGGTGCTGAATGCCGCCATTTATCCATTGTGTAAGATACAGTATCGCAGTGAGGATGCTGCGAGGATTGCAGATGGCAGTTTGAAAGTTAAGGGCGGTACTCAGGGCTACCCTGTCAGTTGCTGGATTCTGTCGGCAAGTATGGCGGTGATCAGTGCTCTGTTTCATAGTACGGATGTAGCCATAGCAATGATTGGATTGAGCGATCTCGTGGTGCTTATCCTGTTCGTGATAGCAGCTTTCAATCACAACACCTACTACACCACTGATGATGAGCGACTGACCTACGTGAAGCACGGCAAAATAGAGTGGAGCCACACATGGGAAGAGATTAAGCATGCCCGCAAACGTATTGTCAGCACAGGTAAATCGTTTATCGTTTATTACGACATTACGACCAAGGACGGTGTGCAGCATCGCTCTCTGCCAGCAGATCTTGGCAACGACCTCAAGAAACGTGTTTACATCAACAGGAAAGTTGAGCGTGGCACAATAATGGGCTTGGTGATCTTTATTGTGGTAATCATCATGTTACTGCTGTTCTTCTTGGTATTCTGATTGATTTTTCAGTAATCTTTAGGCTTACAATAAAAGATTAGGCGTATCTCAGGGTATATTTTTAGTGATATACGTGTTGCCTTTTTGCTAGTAGGGCGAGGATTTCCGAGCCGCGATTCAGGTTTTATTCCCGCAATCGGCTCGGAAGGTTTAGCTCGGCGGCCGAAGGGAAAGCCAAATCCTCGCCCTACATCTTAAGAGCAAAACGTCTCCTTACTGCTTCTTTGCAGTATCTTTGAAGAGGAAGAGGAATGCTATGCCGACAACGAATGCGTAAGCGGCGAAGATAAACCAGCATGTGCGCCAGCCATCAAGCTGCATTGCTTCTGGCTGATCATAGACAAAGTTGTTTACGATAGCCTGTGCAGCGAGTGTTCCGACAGTGGCACCGAGACCGTTTGTCATGATCATGAACAAGCCCTGTGCCGAAGAGCGGATAGACTCGTTCGTGTTCTGGTCAACATAGAGTGCGCCGGAGATGTTGAAGAAGTCGAAGGCAACGCCATAGACGATGCAAGAGAGAACGAACATCCAAACGCCGGAACCAGGGTTACCAGTGCCGAAGAGTCCGAAGCGGAACACCCAAGCAGCCATGGCGATGAGCATGACCTTCTTGATACCGAAACGCTTCAGGCAGAACGGAATAAGAAGGATGCAGCAAGTCTCGCTGATCTGACTGAGAGAGATAAGGATGTTTGCATGCTGTGCGCCGAAGGTGTCGGCAAACTCAGCAATGCCCTGGAAAGAAGTTATGTATGGGTTTGCGTAGCCATTTGTGATCTGAAGGCTGACGCCGAGGAGCATAGAGAAAATGAAGAACACAGCCATGCGATAATCCTTGAAAAGCTTGAAGGCATCGAGTCCGAGAGCCTGAACAAGAGACTGCTGCTCTCCGCCTTCCGACTTGGACTTTACAGGACAAGCAGGAAGAGTCTGTGCGTAGAGGGCAAGCACAAGGCTTATAGCACCTGAAACGATGAACTGCTTGCTCGTAGGCTGGAAACCGCAAAGGTCAACGACCCACATAGTGCAGATGAAACCGATTGTGCCGAAGACCCTAATAGGTGGGAAGTCTTTTACCGTGTCAAGTCCCGCCTTTGTAAGAGCATTGAAGGCAACACTGTTAGAGAGAGCGAGGGTAGGCATGTAGAAAGCAACGCTGCAAGCATAGAGAGCGAAGAGTACAGACATGTCCGCCGCACTTGACAGGCCATAGACTCCGGCAGAAACCATCAGCAGACCAGCCATGGCATGGCAGAGTCCTAAAAGGCGCTGAGCAGGAATCCAGCGGTCTGCCACAATTCCCATTATACCAGGCATGAAGATTGAGACTACGCCCTGAATGGCATAGAACCAACCGATGATAGAGCCAAAACCAGCACCTGCTAGATAGGTGCCCATGGAAGTGAGATAAGCTCCCCACACTGCAAACTGCAGGAAGTTCATCAGAGTTAAACGTGTTTTCACCATTTGTTATTTACAATTTACTGATTTACAATTTTGGCGCAAAGTTAAAGATTATTTTGTAAATATCAAAGAAAAGGGTTAAATTAATGCAGAATTTAGAATGCAGAATGCAGAATTTGGCTGCGCTTCATATAATTCCGCATTCATAATTCTGCATTCAGCATTTTATTTTGGAAGTAATATACTATTTGGCACAACGCTGATTATAAAACAAAAACCAAGATACACCCCTTGAAGAGTATGGGTGCTTGTCAGCACCTGATGTCATGCTTCCGCTTTGTTCTTATAAGAGCGAGCTCTTAACGCCCAAACCGAAAGCATAACATCACCTTCTTAACGAAGGCTATCATACTCTTCAAGGCGATAAACAAGAAAAACAGTCCAATGACGCTCTTGTTGGAAACGACGCCCCATGTCGTTAAACCGCCGCAAAAGCCCGCCGCAAGGCAATGTCGCAAAAGCCATAATCGCCCCTTAAAGAAGCCATGGGGCTTCTTCTCCAAAACCGCCGCATTGGAACCGAAAATGTTTATTTCTTGTTTATCGCTTTTTGAAGTCTGGTGGGTTTCTGTTTGGCATTTTATACGAGAGCTAGCTCTCAGGAGAAAATGCCGAATTGTATATCATCACCTTTATTTTTTAAGCTGATAAGTGAAAGTTGCCATTGCGTAGCGTGGCATCTGCTTGCTCCATGAAGAGTATTCCATGCCGGATGTAACTGTGGAATAGTAGCCCTTGTTCTGGTTGAAGAGGTCGTGAACCTCAAGCTTTATCTCACAGCTGTTCTTCTTGCCGAACTTCTTTGCGAGGGAGATGTTTGTGATGTTCTGGTTGATGCGAGAGTTGTCGCGTGCATCTGCAAGGTTTTGCCAATCTTCTTCCACCTGAGCAACGAAGCCTGGAAGGAACTCCCACTTGAGGGAAGCGTCAAGGTTGTGCTGAATCTGCGAAACATTGCGTGAAGACTCAATGTCAGACCATGTCTTGTGGTATGGCATGCTGTACATGATGGAGAAGTCAACCTTCTCCATTGTGCTGGTGAGAGCAAGTGTTGGTGTGAGAGTGAACACCTGGTGAGTGCCATCGAGCTTGCGGAGGTTTGCTGAGCCGTCAGAGTTCTTGCCAAGGTAGTAAGTCATCTCCTGTGGAGAAGTTGTGTAATAGGCGTTGAGACCGATGTTGTAGTTGCAAGAGATAGCCTTGATAGGAGCGCTGTACATCATGTATGTCATGAAGTTGTTTGCGCTACCGTTGTTGATTCTTGTGCTTACACTACCAGAAACAGGTACTGAGAATCCGTCGAAGCGTGGGTCGCTGCCATAGCCGGGGAGGTCAGAGAGGAGGACAGATTCCTTTGAAAGGTTGTTGATGCTTGATGTTCCGATGCCGTTGGCTGTGTGTGTAGCGTTGAACATCACGAAGATGTTTGTACCCTTCATTGGATTAGAAGTAGAGAAGTTTACGTTGAAGCGGTGGCTCTGGCTTGACTCCAAAATTGGATTTCCTACAAAGTAGCTGTAAGGATTTGAGGTGAAGAGCTTTGTGTAGAGGTCGCCGAGGTTAGGAGTGCTCTGGTCCATAGAGTAGCTTGCGCGGATGAATGAAGTCATCTTGCGCCAGTTGAGCTGGATGGAAGGTTTTAACCATGAGTAAGAACGAGTGATTGATTCCGAAGGATCTGCGCCGAGGGAAGTTTCCCAATAGTCGAATGTGCGAGAGCTGTAGTCACGCTTGTGGTTGTAAGAGATGGAAGGAATGAGCGTGAAGTCGCCGAAACGCCAGTTGTAGTTAGCGTAAGCGCTGGAAGTGGAGTTGTGGGAACTGCCTGAGAAGGAGTTGAAGGCGTCAGGTTTGCCCGAAGCGAACGCTTCGGTAACGGTGACAGGGCTAGGTGCGCGGTCACTGCTGAAGGTGTTGTAGGTAGCACCATTGTAGTAGTTGTTGTAGTCGTGGTTCTGATAGTAGTTAGTGTTTACGCCAACTTCAAGAAGGTGCTTCTCAGCAAGAGGCTCTGTGAATGAAACGCTTGCACCGAGATTACTTGCGTTAGAGTGGTTCTTGTTGCCATTGCTGCTTACGATGCTGTTCACTTCGCGTTCGTCGATGCTTGTAGCAGAACGGTTTGTTACGCTACCACTTACTTCCGCACTCAGCGAACGTCCCTGCTTGCTTGGGAAACGGTGAGTGAAACGGAGAGAGGCTGAAGCGGAGAACTCTTCAGAGTCGCCAGTAGAATGTGTCTTCTCAATAGTGCGGATGTCGCCTAAGAGAGCAGGATTCAGATAGAGTGAGTCGAGGTCGTGAAGCCATGAGCGGGAGAGGGAATTGCTCTCAGAATCGCGCTTCAGGTAAGTGAGCTTCGGAATGAAGAGCAGGGTGTTGTTCTTGTCTATGTCGAATGTGATACGGGAATTGAAGATATGCTTATTGTTGTGAATAAGTCCTGTGCTCTTGCCGATGCTTGCCAGTTGCATGTCAGTGCGGTTAGTTTCAGTAGAATCGGCAGATTCGTGGCGGGTGATGTTAGTGAAGTAGCTTGAAGAGACCTTCAGCTTACCGCCAAGGTACTCGTCGTTGAAGTTCAGTCCAAAGGCATTTGCGCGGGCAACACCATTCTCATGAACAGCTACGCCGTAAGAGTCGTTAGCCTTTGCGTCGTTGAGGTCGCCGAAGTCGAAGAATGTCTGGTCAACATTGTTTGTAAGGCCGAGGAGAGAGATGCGACGATTGTTTGAGAATATGTTAATGTTGAAACCACCCTTGTAGAGACCGCCGTCGCCGAGGCTTCCGAGAAGAGGATTGCTTGAACCGAAAGCAATGCCGCCTCCGCCATAGATCTTACCGAAAACGCCATTGCGCTTGTAAGCCTTGGTGTTGAGGTTCATCGCCTTCTGACGTGAACCGTCGTCAAAGCCGGTCTGCTCAGCCTTGTCGCTCTTGCGGTCATAGACCTGAACATCCTTCACCACTTCCGCAGGCAGTGTGTTCAGCGCAAGCTGTGGGTCGTATTCAAAGAACTCCTTGCCATCTACGGTAAGCTTCTGCACCTTCTCGCCCTGAGCCTTCACGCCCTCCTTGTCAACGCTGATGCCCGGCATCTTGTTTACGAGTTCGGCTGCCGAAGCACCGTCCATAACCTTGAATGCTTCTGCGCTATAGACGAGTGTGTCGCCCTTTACGGTAGCACGGTTTGCCATGCCTGTTACGGTTACTTCCTTCAGTACGGTGTTGTCTTCCTTGAGTTTTACTGTGGAAAGCTTTGCACCGCGATATACCCACTGCTGGCTGGTGGTCTTTGACTTATAGCCAATGCAGGAATATTCTATTTCGTAACGACCGAAGTTCTCAAACTTCAGCGTGAATGCACCGAGAGAGTCGGCAACGGCAAACGTTCCGTTACCGCCGTCGGAAGAGGTGGCCTTGATGATTGCACCCATGAGACCTTCGCCGGTTTTGGAGTCAACGACCTTTCCGGAAAGTTCAAACTCCTGTTGTTGTGGCCTTTGTGCGAAGGCGGTAAGAGTGATTAATGCAATTAGGATAGAGGTTAATAGTCTTTTCATATCTTTGTTTGATTTGTGATTTCTACATTATGGAAGGTTGTTAATCTGCACGATATTCAAGAATATCGCCAGGCTGGCAGTCGAGAGCCTTGCAGATGGACTCAAGAGTGGTGAAGCGGATGGCTTTTGCCTTTCCCGTCTTCAGAACGGAAAGATTTGCAGCGGTGATACCTATGCGCTCAGCCAGTTCGCCCGACTGCATCTTGCGCTTTGCCAGCATCACATCTACATTAACTATTATTGCCATGATTTCTAAGGTTTCAGGGTTATTTTATTATGGAATATTAAATAGTGAGGTCCTGCTCTTCCTTCATCTTGCGAGCGATGGCAAAGATTTGAGCGATAAGAAGCAGACCAACGCCGCTGATGGCAAAGAAGGTGACCATAGGATCGGAATAGTCTGAGATGACATAATTGTCAAAGTCGTAAAGCTCGGCTAAGACGCCTTGCTGATAGTAGCCGTAGAGATACTTCAGGATATATTCCAGAATAAGCAGACAACCGCAGAAACTCAGTCTGTTCTCCAGGCTCTTCGTGAATATCTTGCCTCTGTTTACAGAAATGATGATGCTGATGAATACGCAGGTGAAGGTCATCATTATTATTCCGAGCGAGATGCCGCGAAGCATTGCGTAGAATCCTTCTGGGGAATCGCTTGCCTTGACAACAGATGAGTGCACCTGAGCCTCGAATATCTGCATCGGCTCTGTCTTTCCTGACTTCTTATTATATATGCTGTCGGCAAACCAATGGTCAGTGTTTTTAGGCCATAGCTTGATTATTTCAGTCGGTCCGCTAAGTTTCAGCGTCTGCATTCTCTCGAAGAGATCCATCTGCGTCTTGCCTTCACCGTACATGTTGGAAGTCAGAATCATAGGACTGGTCATTCCCCAAATGGAAAGCAGCACGATAATGATGCATAGGATGTTGAATTTAACCTTCATTTCAGTAAACTTTTATTGTTAAACGATAAATATTTCGGCTGCAAAGGTAAAACTTATTTTGTAAACTCCAAATAAAATTTAAGAAAATTTATCGAAAAACGATAAATTTCTTATGTTTTGCATATATTTTTAACTGTTATTAACTATTATATGGCGTATGATTGCTGGATTTTTCGCCATTCCGTGGCATTATTTTTACTCACCTTATTGCCTTTTTGAGGGTTACTCAGCGTTAAAAATCCCGAAAATTGGGTTACTCAGCGTGAAAAATCCTGAAAAATGGGCTACTCAGCGTGAAGAGAATGTGTATATGGTGTGATGGAATGAACATGATAAAACGTAGAATGCTGTGACGCTGAAGAGGCCTTTTTTTGCGTGTTTTTGACGTTGCTAAAAAAGGTGTTTTGAGCGATTTTGCGTCATTTTCTTGATGTATATATACTATTTAAGCGTTTTGTTCATGTAAAATGCAAAAATTTAAGATTTTTCGGCCGAAATCCTACATTCCTACATGGCGTCTTCGTAACCGTCAGATTATCAGATAGTTAAGTCTATGTAGGATAAAAATAATCCTACATAAATCCTACATGATCCTACATGCCTGTTTTTCATTGAAATCTATGTAGGATTTTTATCCTACATGCATCCTACATAAATCCTACATAGCCGCTGAACCCCGATAAACACTGGGGTTCGCTGTGATTTTATGTAGGAATGTAGGATTTTGCCAGAAAAAAGTCTATTTTTTTTGCACGATATACTTTTTGTTCCCTTGATGTAGGGCTCAGTAAACTTCGCCCTACAAACAAGGCCAAATCCCTTAAGTTTTCAGTGTGTTTTCTTATAAGAAAATGCTTAAATCCTTATAAGAAAACATTCAATTCCTTATAAGAAATCTATCGCTAATCCTATGGTTTTTCTCTCAACTCCCTCACTTTTTTAGCTTTTTTTCTGGAAGTAAGTTGCCCTACATCATAGGGACAACACCAATATCATTGCAATAAATAATTGCGGGAAAACGTACCAAATTGTAGAGATATTAATTGATTTTTGTTATGATTTTACCGAATATAGATGCTGTTTTGCAGTTGCAAGGTAAGAGAAATGCCAAAAAAATGTTAAATTTGCATGCTTAAACATTGCGCGCACGTATATTAGGAACGCACAACGAACATAATTATTGCGACTCAGAGAATATGAAAATTATAGGGAACAATAGTTTAATTGTTAAGAAACCATATTTAGCTCCAGAGATAACTGTCGTTGGGGTAGAGGAGGAATGTCTCTTGGAAGGAGGATCTATACATGGAGGAAATGAAGGAACTGAACAAGGATCTGGTAATACTCCAGGAGGGCACCATGCAAAGCAATTTAGTTTTGGACCAATTGATGACGAAGAAACAGAATATTAATCTTTTCAAATACATTTAAATGAAAAAACTCTTAATCATATTGTTTTTGTGGGCAGCATCAATACAACTTGTCTCTGCTGTTGGTTATAACTATAACCAGCAGATGAACGGCGTGGATGTTTGTTGGCAGTATGACGATATGTGCGGAGTTCTGACAGCTTCTAATACGGAAATTATCCATTGGGTGACTGACGGCGGCAGTAATTCATGCGAAATCTCTGGCTACGGTTGGGCTTTGACACCAAACTCTCAATATTACGCTTACTACCCATATTCTCAATCATACAAGATAAACAAGAATCCTATGACGGCTCTGCCTGTCAGCTATAAAGGACAAACGCAAACAGAAAACGGCAGTGCAGCTCACCTCAATGCTTACGACTTTATGACAGCTCAGGCTCTCTCGGAAGAAGAAAACTGCCATTTCGACTTCAATCATTTGGGCTGCGTGCTCAGGATAGAATGCGAAGTGCGGGGAAAGCAGAAGTTGAAAGACCTGACAATCTCGTCATCGTCAAAAGTTTTTGCGGATGAAGCTACGATGGATGCCGTAAACGGAACTTTGACTCCGACAGCATACAGCTCAACAATGTCGCTTTCGCTGGACAATGTGACTATAGAGGCTGGCGAGCATCTTGTTGCTTTCATAATGTTGCCTGCAATGGATCTGACCGACAAATTGATGACGGTTCTTTTGACAAATGCAGAAGGAAAGGTCTGCTCGGCAGATATTAGGGCAACGGATATAAAGCAAGGATGCCTCTATCCGATTTACTTGAAGATGTCAGCATTTAGAAATGCAAGAGCTCGGGCTTTCGACTTTGATTTGAATTCTGACTCCGACTCCGACTCTGACTCTGACTTTAACTTTAACTTTGACTCTGACTTTAACGTTAGGAAGGCGGCAGCAAAAGCGCCGATAATAAGTCGCGTCACTGCCGCAATGCCGAATTTCTTATCTGATGATGCTCACTGCTTTGAACAGATAAACTGGATAGACGATTCGGGTATTGATAGTCCAAATATCTCCACAAGTGGGGGAACTGAAAGCGGCCGTCGAAGTTATACTTTGAACGGCATGAAGACCTCTTTCGCTGATAGGGGAACGATAATTATCCGAAACGGAAAGAAATATTTAAAATAAAAAAGATAAATGAAAAGACTATTCACATATATAGCAACGCTTCTGCTCTTTGCAGCATGTACGAGCGAGGAGGCTGTCATTGACAATGTGACGGCAGAGAATGTTGCATGCATATTGGCTGAGATAGAACATCCCGAAGGGTTTGGCGACGCACTTGTCAGTAGAGCGACACTCGTCTATGATGATACAAAGAATATCATGGCATTTAAATGGGATGATGAAGATCACATTGGCGTGTTTACGAAGAATGATAGTCCTAACCATCGTGCGCAGCAGAAATATACTCAGGTACTCAATGACCCGGCAAATACAGACAACGTGCGTGCATTCCAGACTCCTGACGGTGCAGTGCATGTGAATAAGAACTATCAATATGTTTCTTACTTCCCTTATTCGGATTATGTGACAGATTATGCTAATGTTCCTGTAGATTATACAGGACAATTGCAAACAGATCCTGTGGATTTCAGTTATTATTGGTATGATAGTAACGATGAGGCTTATAAGGCGTCTCAGCCTAAGGCATCTGCACATTTGCCTAAGTACGACTACTTGTGCACTGGAGTAACTGACCCTACGCCCACGGGAGGTATATATTTCAAGTTGAATCGTATGGGGGCAATCGTGAGATTTTGGCTCGTTATAGATTCGAAGTATAACTATGTATATGATGAGATGCAGTTGGTGAATAATACAAAAATGTTCACAACTAAGGCTACAATGGATGCAGAAAACTTGACTTTAACTCCAACAGAGCAAAGCCATATCATCAATTTGAAGTTTGGAAATGCAGGTGCAGGCTTTGACCTTACGGAAATGGGAAATGACGGAACAAGGTCAACATCTCCTTTCTATGACTGGTATAATGATGAATACACTGGCTATATCCTTGCATACATGATGCTTGCTCCAATAGATTTAAAGGGAACATCAGAGACTCCTACGGATCCTGGATATGTAGAGAATTCCTTTGTTTATCTCGTGGCTCATGAGAAGGGTACTGATATTAAGCATTACTTTAAGTCGTCGGGACTTGCAAAGCCAAACCTTAAAGCAAATGACTTTTATAACTGGACAATATATCCAAACGAAGACACTCCGATAGAAGTCTCAGAAATCACCGTCGAGCAATGGCGCGAAGGCACTACGTTTGATAATGGCAGCAATGGTAGCGGCACCGAAACATGGTAGTCCTATATATATAATAATGTATAAGCAGTAAAATGGGAGTACAATATAACATAGAAGAAAACAGTTTCGTGTTCGACTTTGAGCATGATGGCATGTCTGATATCATGCATCTTACCGGCAAGGGGTATATGGTGCGTGCTTTCGGACAGTGCTTCCATTATGGCTATGAGTTTGCCGATGATGTTTCGGGCAGCGTTCGTAGTGCTTTTATTAAGCAACTGAAGTTCCCGGACAAGCCGTTGCGCGAGAAACCTGAACTCACTCAGTTTATTCAAAGGGCAGTGGATAATCTGCATCATCAGATAAACCTGTACGACTATGACCTGGTAGTTATGCCGCAGTCGTCAAGCATGGTAAATAGCTATATGATGAAATACATCTTCCGCTTTGCACAGCCGGAGTTGCATTATATGGAGGATGTTCTTAGCTTCAAGGATGCTGATGACGAGATGCTTGCAGCTGCTATACATAATAATAATGTGTTGGTGGTGGATGATATTGCAACAAGCGGATCTA
This sequence comes from Prevotella sp., assembly GCA_045600885.1. Taxonomy (GTDB): domain Bacteria; phylum Bacteroidota; class Bacteroidia; order Bacteroidales; family Bacteroidaceae; genus Prevotella. Next base: position 12,169 of record JAZRYU010000111.1, on the reverse strand, counting down.
CATTGAATGAAGTGATGCGAGCTTTGCGAGTGATGAACGAAGATAATAAGGTAACCATTTTCAGCCTGATAGGAAGGAAAGACTTGATGGCGGAAGTGATATAATATATATTGTATAATGAAGAAAGTACTGATGTTTCTTGCTGCTTTGACAATGCTTACGGCATGTGGCAGCGACATAGAATATACAGAACCGGACAACAAGACCGATGAGATACAGTTCTCCATCGGAAGCATTGATGCGCCGGCTATAGGCATGGCAAGGGCTGTCTCCCGTGCAGAGCATGGTCACGTGGCATGGTCGGATGCCAAGCATGCCAACACCCTCGGCGTGTTCGGATATTATGACGGAAACCTCGAAAACGAGATATTCAGCAATCAGAAGGTGACTAGGAATGCTTCTAAGTGGACGTATGAGCCAGCCAAATACTGGGCAGAGTTCAGCAATGCCTCTTCTTTCGACTTCTTCGGCTATATGGTGGAGGGCGCTTCCTCTATGCCTGATGCATCGGTGACAAATGACGGCAACAAATATACACTCACTTTCGCTGCAAACATTGGTAAGCCTGTTCTGACTTCTCCAGACAACACACCGCTCATCTGCCATGCGCCATATCACACAGCGGTAGTGGGCATGTCAATTCCTTTCCAGATGGACCAGACGCTCACGGGATACACTGTGTACTTCCAACTTGGCGAAAAGATGGACAGAATCAGGGATTTCGTGATAAAAGGAGTAAAGGTATATGGCAATAATCTGCCAGTAGGAGGAAATGTATCCCGCACATATACTCTGACAGATGGCGTTTGGACAGCAGGTAACGTCATTTGGGAGAATCTTAGCACAGCCTCTATCGCAAAAGACGCTGCCATCGCCCTCGCCAAATCATGGCCAACAGATGACAATAAAGATGATAGAACGATAAACAATACCACTACCGACTGGGTGAAGTGGGGTGGGGAAGGCTTAACCGACGGAGCATTTTACGCATTACCATCAGCAAGTTTCGTACCGACTATCGAAGTAACCTATGATGTCTATAGCGAAGGCGGTACGCTGACAAGAAAGGACGTAAAGAGTACAATCGTCCTCAACAAGACGAACTTCGCAGATCTTGCCGTTGGAACTACGGGCGAAATCCAGAAGATAAAGATAAAGATAGTTCCAGACTACCTCTACGTCCTCTCCGACGACGACCAGGTAACCGGCTTCCTGATAGCAACGGAGTAAAAGTCGTAATAGATTTAATGCCTACGGCGTACGTCAATTTACGTTTAAAAAAATCAGAATCACAATCATAACCACCAGCAGTATGATACAGAAAATGAATAACAACTCAAATATATTGAAACCTGCGGTTTTTTTTCATCCAGGAGAAGAACTGAATGACAAATTACAAGAGATGGGAATGCCAATAGATGAATTTGCACGCCTGACAACGATTCCTGCAAATGTAGTCCGTTGCATCATTAATGGTGAAGTGTCTGTTTCCGCTGACATCGCTTGTGCATTCGAACAGGTTACACAGATTCCTGCAACGTTATGGATTAATATGCAGCATAATTACGACAACTATTTGTTAAGTCAGCAACGTGCTGCCTGGAAAGAACGTCTTGGAAGTTTTTCTCAACGTGTAGCATCGATTATTCTATAGCAAACGTGTCCGAAAAATTAATCATTTGTATGGATATATCAAGTCAAGACAAGAAACTGGGGCAATACGTCGAGAACCCTTCTAAGGCTCAGAAAGAATTGGGGCAAAAACGCGCAATGTTGCTTGCTAAACGCATATCACAGATTGCTGCTGCCGAGAATCTTGAGGTATTAAGAATGGCTACAGGTCATTATCACGAATTGACCGAAAACCGTAAAGGTCAGTGGGCTTGTGATCTTGACCAACCATACAGATTGATATTTGAACCACACGAAGATCCTATTCCTACAGATGAGAATGGCAGATACATCTGGGTTGAAATACGAGGCATTGAATTGATAGAAATAGCTAACTATCACGGAAAATAGCCTCACAACAGAATTAACAACGAAACAACTACCATACGATAAGAATCACAATAATAACCACCAGCAGTATGATACAGAATCATAATATACAAGGTCAGCAAAGACAATATACGACCTTGAACTCAGACAAACAAAGAAACTCAGTCATCAGGACATTCCACATGCTCCTGACAGCACTCGCTATGCTCTTTACACTCGGTGTGCAGGGGATTGAAGTGATTGAAAATAGAGGAGGAATATAAAGACTAAACCCCATAGTTTGAGGCAAGCCTCAGGGACTATGGGGGATCAAGGTTGGTGCAAAGGTATGAAGAAAATATGAAACCTGCAAATAAATTCCCCAAAAAATAGCAATAAAGCATGAAATTTAAGGATTTTGAAGATATAATGTCTGTTCCACGCATGAAAAGATATGTTGATGCATGCAATGGAGATACTCGTAAAGCGATGACGCTTTACCGTCTCAACTTGCATCTTTCGCAGGACATGTTCACTGTGATAAGTTGCTTTGAGGTGGCATTACGAAATGCAATAGACAGAATACTATCTTCAAAAGAAACATACCAGCATACATATACCCACGAAGCCTTGTTGTCAGATATGGAATTTGGTGTATGGAAATACATGTTTGCTCCAAACGAGTATCGTGCAACGGGAAGAAATCTTCTTCGTGTGTTTCCGAACAAGCCTCGTTCTTCTGCAGAAATGCAATACAACCATTCATTTATTTTCAATGAATTAGATAAGATTAATAGAATAAGGACTAGAATAGCACATCACGAACCAATCTGCTTTGGACTTGATGTTCCACTGATAGATACAAGTTACGTAATAAATCAATACCAACGTCTTCAAACAATGTTTGCATGGATGGGGATTGATGCCAGAGCTTTGCTGTATGGACTGGATCATGTACAGTCTATATGTAACTCCATAAATAGATTGTAACAACGAACCTAACAACCATACGATATATGAACCATAACATCATAACCACCAGCATTATGATACAGAACCATAATATACAAGGTCAGCAAGAACGATACCTGACCTCTTACAAACAAAGAAACTCAGTCATCAGGACATTCCACATGCTCCTGACAGCACTCGCTATGCTCTTTACACTCGGTGTGCAGGGAGCGTGGGCGGAAGAAGTTACAGCTACGTGGAGCTTTAGAGATCCAATACCTACAGCTTGCGCTAATTTGGGAATAGAGGGTAATTCCGCAGATGTGGTTTCTGATGTTGAAGGGATAAAGATGCATGTTGATGCAACATCTGGAAAACTATCAACAGTAGGTCGTACTGATTGGGCTCAGTTCAATAGTGGTACAATTTTACAAGTCCCAGTTGTGAGTACATCTGATGTAGTAACTGTTACTACCTATAGTAACGGAACATGTACAGTTGGTGGTGAAAAGAATGAGAGTGGAACAATAGTAAATCACACAGCAACTGAGGCTGAGGTGTCTGCTGGCTATGTTCAGGTAGTTGCTACTGCAAACGATTATCTTGGAAAGGTAACTGTCGTTCAGCATCAAGAAGTTTCAGAGCCAGAGCCTGAGCCAGAAACAGAGACGGTAACCCTTTATTCTTGGGAATCCCCAGAAGGAACACCAATTGAGACGGGTGGTGAAATTACTTATGTTAATGGTGCAGCAGATAAAGATTACAGAAATTATCCACAGACACTATATTATACAATCCTGCTTAATGGTAAGAAAGGAAATCTGAATGATCAGACAGGTTCAGACAATGCGGGGCACATGGTTATCACTTTGACTGACGGTCTTAAAGAAGGTGATAAGATTACCATGACAGGTTTCAGAAATAAGCTTGATACAGGAAAGAAAGCCTCTGTTTATATGCTATTAGAGAATAATACCATCTTTGCTGGTTCTGAAGGAGGAGATGGGTTATATTGGACTAATATAGCATCTAATAGTACTAACTCAGATTTTGATAATGATGGAGATACACCTAATTCATATACATGGGAGGTTCCAGCTGCAGAAGAAGGCTCCAAGACAATTACTCTGACACGTAATGATGGTGGTACAAACCTCTTTATTACGAAGATTCTTGTAACTCGTGAGATTCCTATAGAAGAACCTGTTGGCGACGAAGTGATATTTTCAATGGATGTGGCTTCAACCGTTACTAATAAAGTGTCGTTTGCAGCAGGAGAAACCACATTAACTGATGCTAACGCCGTTCTGACTGGTGGTACAGTTGTAGTTCGAAATGGTCAGAGTGTTGCAAAGGATTTGATAAATGTACAAAATGAAGTCCTTTATTTTGCCATGACAAATGGCAATACCAACTATAAGGTAACCTTGAGCAAAGCTTTAGCGGCAGGTGATGTTATCACGGCCGATATTCCTAACAGTTCTACTGAAAGAGGTTTGATATTCTCTTCTACAAAGAACTCTACACCTAATCCTATTCCAGATGGAATTGTATATGTAAATGGTACATCTGTGAACTCTTTGACCTACACGATAAAGGAGACAGATACAGACCTTGTTGGGAAGACAGAATTCTACATTCTGCGTTCTACAGGAACAGGTACTTATTTTAAGAATCTGGTGATCACTCGTCCTGCACCAAAACCAGGACGTAAGTTCGTTGACTTTGAGATAGACCTCACCAAGAATCCAGTTAGTGATCTTCCTGATGGAGTTACTCAAGTAAGCTATCCTCAGAACGGTGTCGCTTTTAATGATGCGACACATGGATGGAGATGGTATGCTGTAAAGTTTGATGTTGACGGTCCTGTGAAGATTACTCTCGGAGGTTGTCAATACACAAGTGGTACTGGTGATGTATATGAAGGTTATGTAACTGACAATACAGGCAATAAGGTTTTGGATATTCCAACCAAGACAGCTGGAAAGTGCGAGAATGTAACAGGTATTTACAATGTAGAAGGTGACAACACCTTGACTGTATATTGTGGTCAATATTGTACTGGTATAAAGGTTGAGGCTTGCGACTACATTCCACAAGTAACCGTAAAGTATTACGATGTAGATAAGACTACATTGCTTGAGACGGATGTTGTCGATGGCAGTAGTGCTCTTGCATATAATACTTCAGCAGTCAGCAAGGTAACAGTAGCTGATGGTAAGAAGTATCGTGGATTCTGGAAGAACAAGGCTGATAACAAGAGGGTAGATGAGGGCTTCAAATTGAATGCAGATATAGAGCTTTACCCTTCTGTTACAGACATAGAGACACCAACAAAGACAAGCGAACACACACTGAATCTCGCAACCTCAGATTTCGAGATTGATGAGCACGACCTTATCAGTGTCTCTGGTGGTTCATTGAATGCTCAGCATGGCTGGCAATTGGCAAAGAATCAGTATATGAATGTGAAGGTGGCTGGTAATGCTACCATCACTGTTGGATTGTGTCAGTATGCTGGTGGTGGCGACTTAGTGCTTCAGGATGCTGGCGGCAATGAGGTAGGACGTGTGGCTGCTAAGGTGACAAGTGATGGTGCTACACATACATTTATATATGAAGGTGAGGCTGGTACGTTGAAACTTTTGGCAACAGAAAACAGTACATATATTCATAATATAAAGATAACCCACACTGGTGACCTCACACTGCCTAAGTGGTCTGACGAAAAGGAGGCTTGGGAGTTTGCTACTAAGGCAGATGACGCAACTAATGCTCAGGAACTCCTCTACGCTATGAGCTATGTCAATGGTCAGACAGAGCATGCCAAGACTATCTTCATCCCTAACGGCACTTACGACCTCGGCATTGCTCACAATACCTCTATACCTGCTGGCATGCACCTCATCGGTGAGAGTCAGGATGGCGTTCTTATAAAGAATCAGCCTACGGAGGAAAGCATCAACCAGACTGCTACATTCCAGATTGATGGTGTGGGCGTGACGCTGGAGAATATGACCATCAAGTGTCGTGCTCCTTACGGCATAACGACAGGAGGCGTTGCTTCCGATGCCGAGCGTGGTGTCTGCGTACAGGACTGCGGCGATGGTACACATTATATTAATGTAACTCTCGACGGCCTGCAGGATACATACTACAGCAATGGTAAGAACGGCATGACAGCAACGTTCGACAACTGTATCGTGCGTGGTAATGTCGATTTCTTCTGCGGTAACGGTAACATCACCGTAAACAACTCTCGTCTCCAGATCGTTTCTACACATAAATCGGGTGGTACTGCCATCATCTGTGCCCCTGCTACATACACTGAGGAGGCACAGGGCTACCTTTTCAACAACTGTATAGTGGAGGCTGCAACCTCTGCCGTTGACTGTGTGACAGATGGCCACAGCTCATCAGTGAAATTCAACCTCGCTCGTGCATGGTATGCTGGAGGCTCTGCAACAGAAGGCAAGGATCGCACACCACGTGTGACATTCAACAACACTGAGTTCGAAATAAAGCAGGCAGCCGACTGGGGCAACAGCATCGGCTATGCTCAGACAACAGAGCGTCGCGAATTCAATATCACTACCACCGGCGTGCAGTTCTCTGATGAGGCGAAGGTCATCGACAAGACAAACAAGCCATTCGCTTACGCTACTGCAACAGACCGCACCAACCCTGCAAGCGTCAGCGCAAGCAACATCACTGGTGGCGGTGAGTATGACCTTGAGAAGATCATGGAACTGATGGAGGCTGGTGATGGCTACACCGTTGGTACTTCAAAGACCATCAACGGACATAAGTCTATCGTACTCCAGTCTGCTAACACCGTTGCAGACGGCAAGGAGACACGTGTGCCAATGGATGACGACATCTATAATGCCATAAAGAACAACGACATCATCGTGCTTGATGGTTCCGGCGCAAGCACAGACTTCGTTCTGCACCAATACATCCGTCTCTCTGGCATTAAGGACAAGACCATTGTCGGTATCAACGGTGCACGACTCTGCACAGAGTGGTATCTAACTGACTACTTCAAGTCTATCCTTGAGAACGTACCAACCTCTTCTGGTACTGGCGTAAACTCTGCAAGTACAGCAGAAGGCACAGGTGGCTCTATTGATGTTATAAATAATAAAGGTGTAGAAGGACCTGAACTTATCAAGGAGGAAGGTGAGTACCTCACACGTAAGTATCTTCTTGAGGCAACAGGTGATAAGACGGAGCATTACCGTAACTCAGGTATCTTCTATATCGACCATTCAAGCAATATCATCATCCGTAACTTCAAGTTCATCGGTCCTGGCTCACTCGACTGCGCCGGCTATGACCTCATGGCTATAATCGACGATACACACCACTGTTGGGTTGACCACTGTGAGTTCGTTGACGGTATGGATGGTAACTTCGACATCACAAACCGTTCAGACTTCATCACTGTCTCTTGGTGTCAGTTCCGTTACACCGATCGCTCTTACGCTCACCAGAACACAAACCTTGTAGGTTCTGACGATGCAAAGACCGACGACCGCAATAAGCTGAACATTACATTTGCATACAACGAATGGGGAGCTAACTGCCGTGCCCGTATGCCTATGGCACGTTACGGTAAGATTCACATGCTCAACAACTACTACAACTGTGCCGGTAACTCGGAGTATGCCATGAACCCACGTAAGGAATCTGAGTTCCTCATCGAGGGTAACTACTGGGAGAAGGGCGTGCGCCGTGCATATAACCCAAACGGTCAGACAGCCATCACATGGGGCGAAGGCAACTACTATGCCGACAACGCTGCTGCCAATGCCGGCTCAAGCACCGGCAGTACAGTAACTGTACCTTACCAGTACAGCTCCCTCGTGCTTGATCCACACAAGGTGCCAGAGGTAATCACCCTCAACGGTGGTGCAAAGCTCTACCAGAAGCCATTCTTCACAACAAATCTCGGTGTGGCTGATAACACACCAGAGACTCCTGAACTCGTTCATCATGCAGAACTCTCTGAAGAACTCAAGTCTGACGGTCTCGTCTTCTCTGTTTGGGCAGAGAACGCCCACACCTTCCAGTGGTACAAGCAGGACATCGCCCTTGATGGCACAGAAGGTGCTTGGGAGATGCTTGAAGGCGAAAATCGTAATACCTATACATTCAAACCAGTAACAGGAATTGAGTTCAATATTAAGTGTAAGGCATTCGGCGTCAGCGGTGAGAAAGAATCTGATGTCCTCAAGGTTAGTATTGACGGTCTTGCTGCACCATATTATCTCGGTGGTATTCCAGAGGAGATGCAGACTGTTTACACTGGCACTCCAATGACCTTCACAGCAAACTTCAAGGATGCACAGGGCTATCAGTGGTATAAGTCAGAAACTGCTGATGGTGCCGGAACACCTATCGCAGGTGCTACAAGCAATACTTATACCTACGACCCAGCCTCAGCAGAAATCTTCTACCTCTATTGTGTAGCTAGCAACAGCAACGGCAAGGGTGACGGCTACTCTGACAGAGTAAAGGTAAAGGGTATCCAGCGTGACCTCAAGTTCCATCTCTATAGCGTTTATGATGCATCCGCAAAGGAAACCAGTGTGTTCGTAGATGGAACTACTTCCCACAATATTAATAATATAGGAACCAAGAACGCTTCAATTACGATTGACCATACTGGTTGTACAACATCATCTACTGTAGGCGAGTGTTCTGGTAGTGCAAACTCTACTCAGGACAACGATAAGAATTCTATCCCAGGTTTCCGCTTCAATAACTGTAATAATGCCGATCATCAGAATGTCAAGTCAGACGTATATCTGCACTTCACTCTCAGCAATCCTATTGCAGAGGGAGATAAGATTTTGATGTCTATAATCACTGGTGGTTCTGGCAATCCTAAAAATCAATATGGATTCCACATCTGCAGTGCCTCATCATTAGGTGAGAATAATGCCAATGTATTGAAGACTGTTGGTATTCCTACAAACTCTACACAGACCAAGTATGTCTATACTCCAGAAGCATTCGATGTTCCTGCTGCTTTGGTAGGTAAGACAGAGTTCTATGTAATACCATTTGTCGCAGGTGTTGGCAAGAATGTTCAGCTCAACGAAATGCAGATTTTCTCTGGCGAGACTAAGCCTGTTGATGACCCTGTTATCACTAAAGATCTGAGCGAGACTTATGAGACTGGTAAGAATACTACTTTGAATCTCACAATTGAGGCAGAAGATGCCGCAAGCTATCAGTGGTACAGCAATACCGTACAAAGCACAGAAGGTGCTACCTTAATAGAAGGTGCTACCTCTGCTACATATTCTTATCCAACTGATAAGGTTAGCACAAAGTATGTATATTGTGTCGTAACAGGTAGTAAGGTTGGTAGTACGCCAATCACCTCAACAATTGCCAAGGTATCTGTCGTTGATGGTGCTACTGCTACTATTACATACGCTACAGCTAATATCAAGGCTGATGGAACAGGTGTTTCTGACCCTGATGGAGTAATGTCTGAGATATCAGTGAAACTGGAAGGCTCTAAGTATAGTTGGACAAACTCCTTTACTAATACCTATAATGGTGATAACACTACTTATGCAGGCATTAAGGCTTCAGCGGCAGTTCCAGAAAATGAGGATTTTGTTACATTCACAATAACTCCGAAAAACGGTAAGATGCTTATTGCTGATGAATTGTTATTCCGTGTATGTCGAAATGGTACTGATAATGGCGATCTTAAGGTTTATGCAAATGGCATATTGCTTACGGATGCATCAGGAAAGGCAGTTGTTAAACCTGGTAGAAATTCAGATGGTAAGAAACAAGATGGTTATGAATTTACTTATTCATTGAAAGATTATAGTGTAACAGAGACAGAACCTCTTGTGATAAGACTTAACCTCTATGGTAGTATAAGTACTAAGACATGGGGTATTGCAGACCTTAAGGTAACAGGTACAATTAAGGACTACGTCATAACAAACGTCTCTAATCCTAAGGCAGAGAAGGGTACATGGGATGAAGCAAACGAGAAGTGGAACTACACACTGTCTTGTGCTTCCATGGACTTTGCTAAACTGAACTACCAGATTGACGAAGAGGCTGTACAGAGTAATCAGACAAATCCAGTAGCTATCAAGGTTGCTCCTGGTGCTACATTGAAGTATTGGGCATCAGATCCACGAGAGGGTGATGAGCATCTTGAAAACTCTGAGGAGATTACAGAAACTGTAGCAGAAAAGCCTGCTACTGCAACACCTTCTATAACTCTCAGTAAGTACGATGTAGCTACCCATAAGTACACTCTCACTATCTCTGGTCAGGATGCTGAGGCTACTGTTTATTATACAATCGATGGTAGTGACCCTGCAACTTCAGATACAAAGCAGACATATAGTGCAGCACTCGTACTGGATCCAGGAACTACTGTGAAGGCTATTGCCGTGCGCAACCACTATGCTTCTTCACCAGTACTTGAAACTCTTGCACCAGCCATTAACCTTGGCATCGCAGAGACCTTCAAGACCACTGGCTCTGGTTCTTCTGACGATGAGGCTAAGGGTAAGGATAATATCCTCGTTTCTGGTACAATAGGTGCAGATAATATCTCTGGTATTGACGGTGCAACAGGTCTGAAATATACTACGAGCCGTGAAGTAACTGTAATAGGTTCTACAAAGGTTAAGGGTATTCAGATTGACGTTCACGATGGCTTCGTCGTTACAGAGGTACAGGTCAACAATGCATACTCTAATGATAAGTCTAAGAGTACAAAGATTACCGCTGTTTATGTTGACGGTGTTAAACTGGAAGGTTTCACAGAAAAGGAACTGCCTGCAAGTGGTTCAGGTAGCATAAAGTTTGCTATTGAGGGTATTACAGCGACAAAAAATATTATCCTAGAGACCTCTTATGACAATGATAAAGTAAATCAGGCTCGTGCCGCAATCTCTCTTGTATATGAGTTCGTTGATGAACCTACAGGTGTAACCATTACCGACTCAAAGAACGGTGAAGATGTTATCACTCTCGAAGGTGATGACTTGGCAGCGTTTAAGACTAACCATACTTACACCGTAGATGTTAACAAGGTATATGCAGAAGACCCAATCGTTAAGATTACAACAGAGAAGGGTTATGAATATATCGTTCCTGCAGGAGACATTGAGACTGAAGGGGATAAACTGACACACTTCACCAAGTCTTTCGTAGGTGTAGAATATACTGTAAAGGCTAAGGTCAATGCAGTGAAGTCTCCTAACATTGAAATTGACAGCGATATGTCACTCAAGGGTGGTTACAAAGTAACTCTCAAGTATAGTGAAGATCAGGAAACTCGAACAGTTCCTTATATCAAGATTGATGACAACGACTGGGAGGAGTATGACTCTAATAAGGAATACTTCGCTCTTGAGAGTGTTCAGTCTAAGATGAAGTATGGAACGGAACTTGAAAGTGAAACTGTAGCTCGCGAAGCTTCCTGCCCAGACAACAACTTCGAGGCTGGCAAGCCATTCGCTGTTTATCTCTATGTAAATGGTTATAGTGATAATCAGGTGGGTGTGCAGGCTTACAACAACGAAAGTTTCAAGACCGATAAGATCTATACAGCTGTTGCTAACCAGTTCAATGTGATACCTCTCGCGGTTGACAATAGTAAGTCTATCCTCGACTACCGCACTGACATCAACGATGCTAAACTTGTGGTAATCACGGAAACTCTCGGCGGTTCAGGTAGCGTGGAGATTGAAGGCGTTGGTAACAAGTCCACACAGATGGCTCTCTCACTCAAGCGCGATGTGCTTGACAAGACAAACGTGCTGAACATGAAGATGTTCATGAACGGTTCTTCTTCTGCTAACAACCTCCGTTGGCAGTGGGCACAGCCACGTGCGATGACGTCTGAACTGACAAGCATTATGCCTTGTACTCCAGACGGAGGCGGCATGTACGAGATCTTCGGTAACGCTATTATGTCTCGTGATGCTTCTATCAACCTCTGGGATGACATCAACACAGAGAACATGCTGTACCACTTGCAGCCTGTCTTCAACTTCAACGAAGAAAACGAGAGTCGTCCTAACTTCATCCCACTGGCTCGTGTCATCGACCCTGAGGAACCAGAAGATCAGAGGGAGGACTATCATGCCATCCACTTCTACGAGAAGAACGGCTTCCAGTACGTTGCCTTCGGTCTCTCTATCAACGAATGGAAGAATTACAACGACAACGTATATGCTAT